>CADCWG010000069.1 GCA_902806335.1 uncultured Thermomicrobiales bacterium
GCGCCGCCGCTGCCGGCGTGCCCCCGGCCCCAGACGACGGGGCCGCAGGTTCGGCGGCCCCGGGGGTCCCGGTGGCGGCCGTCGCCACCACCTGCCCAAGAGACGTGCGGCGATCGGGATCCGTTTCGCGCTCCGCCGCCGTGTCGCCGGCCCCGCCGCCGGGGGCGCCCGGAGCCAGTGTCGCCAGGGGGCCGGAGGGCGGGGGGACGGTCGCCGCCGGGACCGCGTTCTCGGGCACGGTCCGGGTCGAGGGGGAGGGGTCGACCAGCGCGTCGCCGGCGATGACCGCGACCAGGGCCAGGGCGACCGCCACGGTCGCCGCCCGCATTGCCGGCAGCAGCGGCACCAGCCGCCCGAGCCAGCCCCACGCGGTCGCCGGGTGTGCGTCCCCCGCGTGCTCCGGCCCCAGGGCAAAGGATCGGCGTGGCCGTGGTTCGGGAAGTGCCCGGAGCAGCGAGACTGTGGACCGGAGTTCGGTCAACTCCCTCTGGCAGGTGTCGCAGGACGCAAGGTGGGCCGTCGCGGCGTCCCGCTCGTCCGGCGGCAGCGCCCCGTCGATCAGCAGGCTCAGGCGGTCGACGGTGAGGTGGCCTGCCTGGAGAGTTGGGTCGCGACGCGACCGCTCGGATGCCCCTGCCCTCGGGAGTGCCTCGGGCATGTCCCCCCCGCGGTGTCCCGCCTCGCCGCCGTGGTCCGCCGCGCCGTGCCGGCGCCCGCCGCTCTCGTCCATACCCACCTGGTCTTGTCGGCGACGCCGTCGCCCATGTCCGGTCGGGGGCCACGCCTGCTCATCCCCGGCGCGGCGACCGTGCCAGCGTGTCGCCGGCGGGACCCCGGCTGGTGGCCCGAGAGGCGCCAGGTTGGCCGCCGGGAGCGCCGAGGTGGCGCTCCCGGCTCAGGCGCTGTCAGAGAGACGCCCGTAGCGGGCCAACAGTTCCGCGCAGGCCGGGTCGTCCCGCAGCGCGTCGCGTAGCCGGGCCCGCGCCCGGCTCACCCGGGACTTGACCGTGCCCACCGCCACGCCGGTGATCGTCGCCACGTCCTCGTACCCGTAGCCCTGGACATCGGCGAGGACGATGGTCGTCCGCTGGTCGTCGGGGAGGCTTGCCAGGGCCCGCTCCAGGCGAGCCGAGAGCTCGGCCCGGGTGGCGAAGGTCTCCGGGTCCTCGCCGGCGGGCGTCTGGCTGGTCCAGCTGGGCTCGACCTCGAAGGTCTCGGCGTCGAGCGAGTCGGCGGGGCGGCGGCCCCGGGCGCGGATGACGTCGTAACAGCGGTTGGTGGCGATCCGCAGCAGCCAGGGCCGGACCATGCCGCCCCGGAAGCCGGCCACGGCCTGCCAAGCCTTGATGAACGTGTCCTGGGTCGCGTCCTCGGCGGAGGGCACGTCGCGGAGGATGCGGAGGCAGACGGCGTAGACCGCCCGCTCGTGCCGCCCGACGAGCGCGTTGAACGACGCCAGCTCGCCCCGCTGGGCGGCGCGCAGCAGGCGTTCGTCGTGCCGCGCCTCGGCCTGCTCCTCGGCGGAGAGGTGGGCCAGGGCGTCCTGGTTGCCCTCCCCCGGGAGCCCTGCCGCGGCAGCCGGCACGCTGCCGGCCGGGGATGGCGGGGGGGCGGAAACGGCGAGGCCGCCCCGGTCGGAGGTGGTCACTGCGTCCGGCGGTGGCGCCGCCGCGCGTCGTCGGAACATCCCTGGGGTCCGCCGTCCGGTGTACTCCGTCAGCTTCGGGTGGCGGTCAGCTTACCGGGTCGAGCCGACGACGTCTGCCACTCGTCTGGCCGACCGCGGGCCCCGGCCCACCTCGGCGAGGCCGGGGCTGGTGAGGAATGCGCGGGCGGGTCGTGGGCTCGTCAGGGGGCGAGGGCGACCCGATCGAGCACGGCCGGGTTGGCGACCGTGTCCGGCCGGCGCCCGGCGAGCACGGCGAGCGCCGCCGCCAGGGTCTCGTCGCGGACGATCTCCACCGAGCGCTCCGAGTAGTAGGCGGCGTGGGGCGTCAGGATCGTGTTCGGCAGCCCGTACAGCGGCGATGCCGCCGGGAGCGGCTCGGGGTCGGTGACATCGAGCGCGGCACCGCCGAGTCGCCCCGTGGCCAGCGCCGCCGCCAGCGCGTCGAGGTCGACGATCGGCCCGCGGGCGGTGTTCACGAGCATCGCGGTCGGCTTCATCCGGGCGAGTCGCTCCGCGCCGATCAGGCCACGGGTAGAAGGAAGGAGCGGACAGTGGAGGCTGACGATGTCGGAGCGGCCGAGCAGCTCGTCGAGTCCGACCGGCGCGGCGGCCAGGGTCCGGATCGTGTCGTCCGTGACCGCTGGGTCGGCGACGAGGAGGGTGAGCCCGAACGGCCGTGCGCGGGCGGCGACGGCCCGCCCGATCCGGCCGAAGCCGACGATACCCAGGGTCATCTCCCGCAGCGGCGGCACCGGGCCGCGGAGGATGTCCTGGGTGTGGTGGCGATGGGCGACCCATGCCCCGCGCCGGAGGTCGCGGTCGAGATCGACGAGGCGACGGTTCAGCGCCAGCATCAGCGCGACGGCGTGGTCGGCGACCTCGTCGGTGCAGTACTGGGGGTAGTGGGTGACGACGATGCCATGATCCGTCGCGGCGTCGAGGTCAATGTTGTCGACGCCGACGCCATACCGCGCGATCACGCGAGTGCGGGGGAGCGCCGCGATGACCCGCCGCGGGACGGCTTCGAGGGTGCTCACGCAGAGCGCGTCGGCATCCTGGCCGGCCTCGATCAGCTCCGCCTCGCCCCGGACCTCGACGCCCCGCAGCTCGACATCGAGCGCGGGGTAGCGGGCGAGGACCGCCTGCTCCGGGCCGAACGCGAAGCCGTAGCGCCCGGCGGTGATCACCACCCGGAGCCGCCCATTGGTGGCCTCGCCCATCGTCGTCCTCCCTGGGGTCGGGCGCCGTCGCGCCCGGGTCAACCCGGTGCCCGCTCGGTCGGGCCGCCTACTATCGCACGGGCGGGCCGGCGCGCACCCCGGGGCCGACGAGGGGCGCCACACCAAGCTCTGCTCCGGAGTCATCAGCCAGCATTGCCGACTCGGCAGGGTGACCAATGCCTTCAGCGCCTTTAAGCTACTGAGTAGTAGGCAACAACATCACCGCGTCAGCCAGGGCTAACGGCGTCGTATGTTCGAGCCAGGGTGGAGCAGGAACGCCGCTGCGCCAAGTCCACCGGCCAGGCAGCGCGTACAGCGGCCGTCGGTCATCGAGGGGTGGGCGCGCGTCCCGGCTGCCCGGCTGGCCGCTGGGACGGGGGACGGTGCGTCGAGCCTTCTCCTGACCGCTATTCCGTCCTGAACGCGTCGGCGTGCGATCGCACACCTTTTCCGCCTTGCGGGCGTTGATGGTGGTAGGGACGTCGCGAGCCGGCGCGGGATCGTGCCGAGCGGGTGGTCGCCTCGGTCGGCCACGGGCAGCGCCGGGCGCGACGGTAGCCGCGGGGTAGGGGACCCCACCCCGCCAGCGCAGGAGGATTGAGCCATGCGCTCCTCAGTTCAGCCGCGGGCGTTCAACCAGGCGGGCGGCCTGCTCGTGCTCCTCCTCACCCTGCTCCTCCGGAGTTGCGTCCAAGGAGACAGCGGTGAGAGCCAGCCAGCGGTCTCCGGGGTACCGGGGGCGACCCGACCGGCCGCCACCGCCGTGCCCGCCACGGCGCCCACCCTGAACCCGACGGCGGCCCCGACGGTGACCCCGACGGCGACGCCCGCGACAGGCGGTGTTCCCATCGGGCCGCTCCAGGTCGATGCCGTCGAGGTCGTCGTCCTCGAGAGCGACCCGCCGCAGGTCCAGGCCGTCGTCCGGGCGACGCTCCCCAACCCATGCGCGACCGTCGGGCCGGCGAGCCAGACGCGCGAGGGGACGACCATCACGGTCGCGCTCGACGTCCTGATCGACCCCGACGCGTTCTGCGCCGACGTGCTCCAGCCAGTAGAGCAGGTGATTCCGCTCGGCGGCGACTTCCCGCCTGGCTCCTACACCGTGACAGTCAACGGCGTCTCGGCGACGTTCACCGTCTGACCGACGCCCGGTCGGGCCGTCGCCGGCCACCGGGGTGGCGGGTCGGGCAAGCGCCATTCGCCTGGCGGCTCGGGTTCAGTTCGGGTGGCTCTGGCCGCCGGCGCTACTGCCACCCCGTCCAGCCCCCGGCCCACCACGCCGCGTGGGGCATCCCGCTGTCGAGCGCGGCCCGGGTCACGGCGGCCACCTCGACCGGCACGCGCCGGAACGCAACCTGGAGCCCGGCGTCGCTCCACGCGACGACGGCGTACTCCGCCCAGGGCGGGTTACGAATCCGGCCGTCGGAGCGGGAGACCTCGTAGGGCAGGCCGACGCTGCCGGGGTTGAGCACCAGCCGCTCGCCGTGCCGGCGCAGCATCGGCGCGTGGGTGTGACCGCCCGCCAGCGCCGTGACCTCGGCATCGCCCAGGAGCGCGTCCAAGTCCTCGTCGGGCGTCGTGGCGACGATGACGTCGTCGTACGAGCGCGGGGAGCCGTGGTAGCAGAGCAGGGCATGGCCGGGGGCGAGCGGCAAGGTCTGGCGGGCCGCGAACCGGCGGACGAACCCCAGGTCGTCCGCGGTCAGCTGCGCGGCGCACCAGGCGTCGATCTCGGCGAAGCGGGCCGCGTCTCCCTCACCGGCCGCGTTGCGGTGGCTGGGCCCGAGGAGCGCGGCGTCGGCGTTGCCCATCACGACCGGGCAGCCCAGGGCGCGCAGCCGGCGCACGCTCTCGCGAGGCTGGGGTCCGGTGGCGGCGACGTCGCCCAGACAGACGAGCCAGTCAGGTTGGACCCGCTCCAGGTCGGCCAGCACGGCCTCGAGGGCGACCAGGTTGCCGTGGATGTCCGAGAACACGCCGACCCGCACGCCCGTCTCCGCCTTCTGGCCCGGGGACGGCCGGTCTCGGGCCGTCCCCGTCGCCCGCTCGCCGGGCTTCATCCCGATTCGGGTGATCGCCGGCGCCTCCGCCCGGCGGGTCCGCGGCCGGCGCCGGCTGGCAGCGTACCTGGGCTTCTCGCCCCAGGCTCGGCGCCGGCCGGGCGAAGCCGCGAACGCGACCCCAGACCACCACCGAGGAGAAGGATCCCGTCTCAGTCCCAGGCCACCCCGAGCTGCGCGCCGAAGAAGGCCCCCTCGTCGGCGGCCTCGGCGACACGCTTGGCCAGCGGTTTGCCGACCCCGTGGCCGGCGTTCGCCTCGGCGCGGAGCAGGATCGGTCGCGCGTCGTCGTGCCCGTTCGCGGCCGCGTGCTGGAGCAGCGCCGCCATCTTCCGGGCGTGGGAGGGGTCGACCCGGCTGTCGTCCTCGCCGGTGGTGATGAACGTCGCGGGGTACGTCGTGCCCTCGCGCACGCGGTGGTAGGGCGAGTAGGCGAAGAGCCATCGGAACGCGTCCGGGTCCTCCGCCGAGCCGTATTCGGGCACCCAGAGCCGGGCGATCCGGAACCGGTGGTAGCGGACCATATCGAGCAGCGGCACCCCGCAGTGGACGGCCTGGAAGAGCTCGGGCCGCTGGGTCAGCGCGGCGCCGACGAGCAGGCCGCCGTTGCTGCGGCCCCAGATGCCGAGCTTCTCGGGGCGGGTGTAGCCCGCGGCGACGAGCCACTCCGCGGCGGCGATGAAGTCGTCGAAGACGTTCTGCTTGTTGCCGAGCATGCCGCCGCGGTGCCACGCCTCGCCGTACTCGCCGCCCCCCCGCAGGTTGGGGACGGCCAGCAGGCCGCCGCGCTCGACCCAGGCCGGGATCGTCGGCCGGTAGGCGGGCGTCTTGGCGATGTTGAATCCCCCGTAGCCGGCGAGCACCGTCGGCGTGCCACCGTCCCGGACGAGCCCCGGCCGGTGGACGAGGAACATCGTGATCTCGGTGCCGTCCTTCGACGGGTAGCGGATCTGCTCGACCTCGATCTCGCTCGGGTCAAAGCCCGGCGGCGGGTCGAGCGGCGCGAGGGGGTGCCGTGTCCCCGCGGGCAGGTCGAAGGCGAAGGCGCAGGTCGGGACCGCGAACGACGACCAGCCGACCGCCAGCGTCGGGTTGTCGGCCTCCCCGGCCAGCCCGCCGACGGTGCCGATCCCCGGCAGCGGCAGCTCCTCGCCCTCCCCGGCGGGGCCGGCCGGGGGGCCTTCGATGGGAAACGCCCGCAACCGCGAGGCGGCGGCGGCGAGCTCGTGGACGACGACCCGGCCGCAGGCGAGCACGTACTCCTCGATCACCCGGTCTGGCCGCTCCGGCACGACCGACGCCCAGGCCGCCGGGTCGGCCGGGTCCGGCGCCGCGAGGTCGACCGCGACGACCGCGGAGTTGGGCGCGTCACGGTTGGAGCGCAGGAAGAGCCGGCCACCGTGGAAACGGGGTTGGTCGAAGAGGGCGTCGATCCCGGTCGCGACGGGAACGAAGGGCGTGTCCGGGTTCGCCAGGTTGCGGACGAACACGTCGCTCCGTGCCCAGCCCTGCGCCGCGACGACCGCCAGCCAGCGCCCGTCGGACGACACCGCGAGGTCGAGCATGTCCTGCGGCGACCGTCCCTCGCCGAAGACCTTCGGATCGGCCGCCGGATCGTCGCCCAGGCGATGCCGAAAGGCGTGGCTGTTGTACTCCTCCTCGCCCGCCGGGACCGACCCGGGCGCGGGGTAGCGGGTGTAGTAGAACCCGTCCCCGCCCGGCAGCCAGGCGATGCTGCTGTAGCGCGTGCGGTCAATCGTGTCGGGTAGGTGGTCGCCGGTGTCGACGTCGACGACGCGGAGGGTGCTCCACTCGTCGCCGTTGTTGCTCGTCCCGTAGGCAACCAGGTGGCCTTCGGGGGAGGGCTCCCACCAGTCGAGCGCGGTCAGGCCGCCGCTGCCGAGCACGTTCGGGTCGACGACGACGCGCTCCTCCCCGTCGAGCCCATCGCGGCGACGGAGGGACGGCTGCGCCTGCTCGCCTTCCCGCTTCAGATAGAAGTACCGGTCGCCGCGCACGGCCGGCTGCTGGACGGTGCCGGCCCCGAGCAGATCGCGCAGACGGGCCTCGAGCACCCGGCGGCCGGGAAACGCCCCGAGGACGGCGTCGGTGCGGGCGTTCTGGGCGGCGGTCCAGGCCCGCGTCTCCTGGCTGGCGCCGTCCTCCAGCCAGCGGTAGGGGTCGGCGATCGCGACGCCGTGGACGGTGTCGACGACCTCCGTGCGCTGGGCGACCGGGGCGGCGGGGATCGCGGGGGCGGTCATCGGGGCTCCTCTCCTACCGGCGGGCAGCGCGGCGTGGGCGCGTTGAACCGCCATCGTAGCCCAGGCCAGGACGGGCATGGCGTCGGGGCGACCCCGCTTGAGCCGCCGGGCCCTCGGCTCAGCCGACGGCCCAGCCGACGCATGGCTCCCGGTCGCCCGTGGTGCGCGTGAGGGTCGGCTCACCTCTGGGTACAGGCGAGTTCCTCCGCGGCCGACAGTGTTTCGATGCTGGCCAGGACGAGCCCGGGGGTGGGCCGGCGGAGTCGGGAGGGAAGTGCTGAGCCGATCGGGGTTGTCGCGTCGAGACCCGATCGCCTGACGGGTGGCGACATCATCGCCGCGCCGGTGCTGCCCACCAGGCCGGCGGGATACCGTCCGGCGATCATCGCCAGGGGATCCTTTCAACGGAGCCAAGCCTGCCGACTCAAGGAGGGCGGTTCCCGCCGGGCGACCGGGACGGGCGGTAGCATGGTCGGACTGCCGACCCGCGGGGGGGCGAGGAATGCCGTCGTGGGAGCGACGGGGTGGCGGAGGTCGATTGGCCGGGGACATGGAGGCGGACGAGGGGAGCACGGCCGAGGCGGCCTACCGGTCGGCGCTGGGAGCGATCCGGGCGCGCTCGGGCTACGCGCGCGGCTTCATCAGCGACCAGTCCGCCGGCGACGACGCGGCCCGCCTTGGCCTCCGCCGCACCGCGGCGGTGCTCGACCGCCTCGGCCGTCCCCAGGAGCGGTACGGGATCGTCCACGTCGCCGGCAGCAAGGGCAAGGGCTCCACCTGCGCCCTGCTCGCCTCCGTGCTCCAGGCCGCCGGGCACCGGGTCGGCCTCCACACGTCCCCCCACCTCCACCGCTTCACCGAGCGGATCGCCGTCGACGGCCGACCGGTCGAGGAGGCCACCTTCGCCACCCTGACGGGCCGCGCCGTCGCCGCGGCCGAGGCCGTCGAGAGCGCCGAGCCGCACCTCGGCCGGGTGACGGCCTTCGAGCTGTCGGTCGCGATGGCGCTCGACCACTTCGCCGCGGTCGGCTGCGACCTGGCGGTGATCGAGGTCGGGCTCGGCGGGGCGCTCGACGCGACCAACGTCGTCGACCCGCTCGCCGCGGTGATCACCGCCCTCGACCTCGAGCACACCGCCGTCCTCGGCCCGACGCTCGAGGCGATCGCCGCCCAGAAGGCGGGGATCATCAAGCCCGGGCGGCCGGTGGTCGTCGCCCCGCAGCCGGCCGGGGCGCTCACGGTGGTGCTCGAGGCGGCCGAGCGCGCCGGCAGTCCGGCGCTGGTCTGCGGGCGCGACTGGTGGGTGTCCGGGTCCTGGCGGGCGTTCGCCGCCGAGGGCCCGTGGGGAACCCACGCCGACCTCCGGCTCGGTCTGGTTGGACCCCACCAGGTCGAGAACGCCGGGGCCGCGATCGCCGCGTCGTGGCTGGTCGACGCCGTCGGCTTCCCGGTCCCCGCGCCGGCGGTCCGCGCCGGCCTGGCCGCGACGCGCTGGCCGGGCCGATTCGAGGTCGTCCCGACGCGGGCGGTCGCCCGCTGTGTCGACGGGGCGGGGACGGAGCCGGGCGCTGGACCGGGCCTGGACAGCGATCCGAGTGGGGGCCATGTACCCGTCGCGCCGGCCGACGCCGCGGCGGGCCCTCCCGCCGCGCCCGCCGGGACCCGGGAGGGCGGTGTCGGGGCTCCCGCGGCCGGGGGCTATGCCATACTCCGCCCGGACGACCGGTACCCGACGGTGATCCTCGACGGCGCCCATACGCCGACGTCCGCGGCGGCGCTGGCGGCGACCGTCGCCGCCGAGGTGCCCGGGCGCCGCGCGGTGCTGGTGCTCGGCGTGCTTGCCGACAGGGACCCGGCGGCGCTGGCGCGCGCGCTGGCGCC
>CADCWG010000070.1 GCA_902806335.1 uncultured Thermomicrobiales bacterium
GCGCTGGCCCGGCGGCCCCTGCGCGACCGGGTCCGCGCCGGCGCGGTCGCGGCCTCACCGCCAACGCCCGTGGTCCCGAACGGCGCCGCCGGCCTGACGGTCGCGCTCTTCCCGGGCTGCATGACCGACCGGCTCTACCCCGAGCAGGGGCAGGCGGTCGCCGACGCCCTGCGGCTCCTCGGCGCGCGGGTGGTCCACCCGGCCGGCCTCAACTGCTGCGGCCTGCCAGCCAACAACTCCGGCGACGCGCCCGACGCCCGTCGGATGGCCCGGCAGACGATCCGGGCGCTCGAGGCGGTCGCGGCGGACTGGGTGGTCTCCGGCAGCGCGAGCTGCGTCGCGACGCTGGCCCAGGACTACCGCCACCTCTTCCGCGACGCGCCGGCCTGGCTGTCCCGCGCCGAGCGGCTGTCCGCGCGGGTGCTCGACTTCACCTCGTTCCTCGACCGGGTGGCGGCTCTCCCGGCGGACAGCCTCGCGGGCGGGGCGAGCGACGGCGACGCGCCGGCCGCCGTCGCCTATCACGACTCCTGCCAGGGGCTGAACGCCCTCGGGCTGAGGGCCGAGCCGCGGCGGGTCCTCGGCGACGTGCTGGGGCTGGAGGTGCGGGACCTCGCGGAGAACGGGCTCTGCTGCGGCTTCGGCGGCTCGTTCAGCTTCGAGTACCCCGCGGTCGCCGAGCGCCTGCTGACGCGCAAGCTCGACGACGCCGAGGCGACCGGCGCCCCGGTCCTCGTCACCGACAACCAGGGCTGCATCATGCACCTGCGGGGCGGCTGCGACGCGGCGGGCCGACCGCTCCGGGTCCGCCACCTCGCGGAGCTCGTCGCCGAGCGGCTGCGGGCGATGGCGTCGGCGTAGCGCGTCCCTCCGGCGCCGACGGTGGCCTGAGGACCCGTCCTGAGGACCGGTGACGGGTGGCGATTCCGTCCGTCCGCCGGCCGGGGAGTGGTGGCGCTATCCCCGCTTCCAGGCACGGAACTGCGCCACGGCCCGCTGCCGCGCCTCGGGCGTCAGCTCCGGCTCGGACTCGAGCGTGCCCAGGGCGCCGATGGTCAGCCGGATCTGGGCGACGTACCGCTCGCAGTGGGGGCAGTCGGCGAGGTGGGCCTCGAGGCGGGCAAGTGTCGGGGCGTCCAGCGCCCGGTCCAGATAGTCGGTGACGAGCTCAACCAACTCCTGGCAGGTCATCTCGGCGGTGGCCACGGGTAGACGGCCCCTCTCCCTCGAGGTACGGCTCGAGCGCCTGGCGGACCCGTGAGCGGGCGCGATGGAGCAGCACCCGCTGGTTGGTGGCGCTGACGCCGAGGATATTACAGGTCTCCTCGGCCGTCCGTCCCTCGACGTCGCGGAGGATGATGATCGCCCGGTAGCGCGGTGGGAGCGCGGTGATCGCCTCGGCCATGCGAGCGCGGATCTCGCCCGTCAGCAGGTCAACGTCCGGCGCCCCGGCGCCTCCCGCGGGCGGGCGGGACCAGTGGCCAGACCAGCGGTGGCCCGGGGGGAAGAAGCGGTCAGGGTCGACGCTCGGCCCGTCCTCGTCCCCCACCGCCAGGGCGGCGAAGGGCACCGAGCGGGACTCCCGACGCACCCGGCGCTTGGCCTGGTTGGCGAGGATCCCGAAGAGCCACGTCTTGAGCGACGAGCGCCCCTCGAACCGGTCGATGCCCTGGATCAGGGCGAGCCAGGTCTCCTGGACCACGTCCTCGGCGGTGGCGCTGTCCCGGACCCAGACCCGGGCCAGCCGCAGCAGCGCGCCGTGGTACCGGTCGACGACCAGGAGGAAGGCGGCCTCGTCCCCATCGCGCAGCGCGACGACGAGGGCGAGGTCGTCCGGGTCGGTCGCCCGCCGCATCGGTGCCGCGGAGGACGGGCCAGGGTCGTCCGGTGGTGGAGGCGTCGCCCGCGCCTCCGGCGTCGCCCGGTGAGCCGGCGCTGCCCTCGCCGAGACGCCGTGGAGGATCCCCTCCAGGGCCGGGATCTGGTCGTCGGCCAGCGGCGTCGCGTGCATCGGCTGCTCCTCTCGGGGCGGCATTGGAAGGCGCGGCGCTGGGGCTGCTCCTCGGACGAGACGACCAGGGAAGACCACCAGTCTGCGGCCGGAGACCCGATACGACCACGAAAAATCGGAAAAAGTACCGGGCCGGTCCGCTCATCCCCGGTGCTACCATCAAGGCGGGTACCAGGCGACGCTCATGCCCGCGCCATGCTCACGTTCCCAGGGTTGGCGGGCGTCCTGGGCCTCCAAAGGTGCGGTATGGACGGGCAATCGACCGCATTCGGTGACCTCTTGCGTCGTTATCGCAAGCGCGCTGGGCTGACGCAGGAGTCGCTCGCCGAGCGTGCCGGGATCAGCGCGCGTAGCGTGGGGAACATCGAGCGTGGCGCACCCTACCGCTCGCGGCGCCTGACGGTCGCGTCGATCGCGGATGTCCTCGCTCTGAGCATGCCGGAGCGGGAGGCCTTCGAGCGATCGGCCGAGGCTCGATTCTCTCCCGGGCACACCGACGCGCCGACGAAGGCGCCGACCGTTCTGGCGCCCCGAAACAACCTGCCCTCGCCACCGACGGCGCTGGTCGGTCGCACCGCCGACGTCCGGGCGGCCCGCGACCTCCTGGCCGGTCCGGATGGGCGCCTCCTCACGTTGACCGGGCCGGCCGGTGTCGGGAAGACGCGGCTGGCGCTGGCGGTCGCAAGCGACCTGCTGCCCCGGTACCGCGATGGCGTCTGGTTCGTCGACCTCGCGCCCCTCACCGACGCGACGCAGGTGGCCCCGGCGGTCGCGCGGGTCATGGGCGCCCCCGACCTCGGCGATCTCTCCTCCCTCGCGCCACTCCGGGCCTACCTCGACGAACGCGCGGCGCTGCTGCTGCTGGACAACCTGGAGCACCTGACGGGCGCGGCGACCCTGGTCGCCGACCTGCTGTCGTCCGCCGCAGAGATACGGGTCCTCGCGACGAGCCGGGAGGCGCTGCGCCTACGCTGGGAGCGGCGCTACCCGGTGGCGCCCCTCCCGGTTCCCGACCTCGACCGACTCCCTGCCCTCGACGTCCTGGCTCGCAGCCCAGCGGTCGACCTCTTTGTCCAGCGCGCGCGCCACGTGTCGCCCGGCTTCGCGTTGACCGACACCGACGCGGCGGCGGTCGCCGCGATCTGCGCTCGCCTCGACGGGCTGCCCCTGGCGATCGAGCTCGCGGCGGTCCAGGTCTCCGCGCTCCCGCCGACGGCCCTCCTGGACCGCCTCGACCACGACCTCCCCTCCCTTGGCTGGGACGCCCACGACCTGCCGGAGCGGCACCGCACCCTCGGCGCGGCGATCGCCTGGAGCTATGACCTCCTGACCGCACCTGAGCAGACGCTCCTCCGCCGCGTCGGCGTCCCCGTCGGCGGGTTCGCCGACGACGCCGCGGCGGCGCTGGTCGACCCCACCGGGGGAGAGACGCGCGTCGCCCTCGAGCGACTGGTGGAATGCAACCTGGTTCGCGCCGCGTCCACGGCCGACGGCGATCGGCGCTACGCGCTGCTGGAGACCGTCCGCGCGTTCGCGCTGGGACGGCTCGGGGCGAGCGGCGAGGAACCCGATGTCCGGCGCCGTCACGCCGAGCACTACCTCGCCCTGGCCGAGGGCGCGGCCCCCGGGCTCGACGGGGGAAGCCAGGCCGCGTCGCTCGCCCGCATCGACCGGGAGCACGACAATCTGCGGGCGGCCCTCGGCTGGGCCGAAACCGCCGGGCCGACCGGGGCGGTGCTCGGCGCTCGGATCGCGTCGGCGCTCTGGCGGTTCTGGTTGATCCGCGGCCACCTCTCCGAAGGCCGACGCTGGATGGAGCGCTGGTTGGGCGAGCCGGCCATCCCGGCCGACCTTCGGGCCGGCCTCGCCCTCGGGGCGGGGCGGCTGGCGCGCCAGCAGGGGGACCTCGCGGCGGCGGCCGAGTACCTCGGCAAGGCGCTCGCGCTCCGCCGCGCGCTCGGGGACCGCCTCGGGTCGGCTCCCTTGCTCGGCTACCTGGGCGTCGTCGCCTATGACCGGGGAGACTTCACCGAGGCCGCCGAACTCCACACCGAGAGCCTCGTGCTCCGCCGCGAGCTCGGCGACACCGGCGGGATCGCGGGCACGCTGACCAACCTGGGCGAGGTGGCCCGCCAGCGCGGCGACTACTCGGAGGCCGTCTCCCTTCACGCCGAGAGCCTGGCGCTGTTCCGTGAGCTTGGTGACCGCTGGGGGGCCGCGCTGGCACTGACCAACCTCGGCACGGCGTACCTCCAGCTCGGGGACCCCGGGCGTGCCGGCGCGCACCTTCGGGAGGGATTGGCGCTGCAGCATGCCCTCGGCGACCGCGCTGGTCTGGCCGAGACGCTGGAGGCCCTCGCCGTCGTCCGGGTCGCCGAGGGGCGACCCGCCGAGGCGGCGCGGATGTTCGGGGCCGCGACGGCGCTTCGCGACATCGTCGGTGTCCCGCGCCCGATCGCCGACCGCCCGTCCTACCAGAGCGCGGTGGCTCAGGTTCGGGCGGCGCTCGGTCCGGTGGCGTTCGGCGCTGCCTGGGCGTCGGGCAACGACAGACCCACCGACGACCTCGTCGTGGACCTGGTCGCTGGCCACGTCGTCGATCCGGATCAGCGGGAGCCGGTCGGACGGCGACCGCGGGACCCGACGACGAGCCCCGTCGCCGGGTAAGGTCACTGGGACTCCGGGAAGGCCCGTGGAACACTGATGGGGAGGACCGCGCTGACCGGCGCTGGCTCCCGGCTCGAACTCCTCGCCTCGCCGCGGGGCTGTCACAGGAGCCGCCGACCGAGCCTGCCGGCATCAGTGCGCGCTAGGACGGCCACCTGGAGCGGGGCGTGCCCCGTCAACCCCGTTGGGCGGCGGTCGCGTGCGCCCGGACGCCCTCGCCGTCGCTGGTCGAGATCGCCTCCGTCTCATCGGCGTCGGTCAAGGCGAGCGGCGGCGCGCCGCGCCCGGCAGCCAGGAAACGTACGACGCCGACGTGGCAACGGTCCGAGGCGCCCTGGGCGAGGGGGGATTCCCGGCCGCCTGGGCGAGCGGGGCGGCCGGGCCGCTCCAGCGGACGATCGAGGCGGCCGAGGCCGCGCCGTGGAGGATCCCGGGAGCGCGCCGGGCGCCGGCCACGCGAGGCCCCTGGGCGCGACTCACACCGGGTCGAGCGGAGCCACCGCGAAGAGCACCTCGAACGGCTCGCACCAGACAAGCACGCTCGCGAACCGGGAGGGATCGGTCCCGGCCGGGACGTCGTGGTTGAACGTCCCGTCGGTCGCCTTCAGCGCCCCGAGGTCGAGGGCATCGTCGGTGTACCCGGCGGGGTCCGGCGAGAGGTAGACGTGGAGGTCGGGCCCGTTGCGGACGGAGAATCCCTCGAAGCGGACCACGTAGCGGCCGGGTGCCGACTCGATGAGCTGGGCCTGGCCCTCGCCGAAATGGAAGCTGTCCGCCCCGCGGAACGCGCCGGAGCGGACGACCCGCGGCTGGAATGAGGGGGCAACCGGGGGGGTGCCGCCGGACTCGGCCGGGACGCCCGCAGGGGGCACCACCTCCAGCGGGCTCGCCTCGCTCAGCTCCGTTCGCGTCCAGAGCGGGGAGAGGAGGAACCACCCGACCGGAAGCGCCACGGCCAGGACGGCGACGGTGGCGATGGTCGCGGCGCGCCGGTGTCGGCCGACCGTTCGGTGCCAGCCGGAGCGGTGACCGACGGCCACCACTCCGGCCAGCGCCAGGAGGCCCACGATCGCGATCGGCCACCGGTAAGGGTAGATCCGCCCCATCAGCTGTTCGAGCTCGCCGAGCAACGCCATCGCCCGCGCCTCCCTGTCATTCGAGATCTGGATGGTCCAGGGGGCCCGCCGACGCGGGTCGCAGCCAGGTTGGGCCGCGAGCCCGGGACCTGGGCCGAACGGGCCCGCCGACCCGCGTTTCCGCCCCCGCGACCGGACAGCCCGGTTCGGTAGCGGTCCTTTCCGGACCGGAGGGACGGAGCCGGGTGCCCGTCCCGACCTCCGGCTGTCTCGGGAGGACCGCCGGTTGGTGCCGGACCGGACCACTGGCCCGTCGCGGGCTGGTGTCTCAGGCAACAGGATCGTTACACCGGTGGTGCCGTCGCTTGCCGGGGCCGATCCACCGCGCCCGATCGCCGACCGCCTGTAACGCTTCGGTGTTCGGCGGGACTCCTCAGCGCCCGAACCCTTCTCGCGTCTCGTGACGAGACGTGACGAGACGGATCGGGCGTCGGCAGACGCCACCGGGCACGGGGCTCGGCGGCGAGGAATGAGGAGGAGGACGAGAACCTTGAATCGCCCTGCGTCGACCCGGTACGTTGCGCTCGGACTCTTGATGGCGGTCGGACTCGTGTTCGGCGGCGCGCTGCCATCGCTCGCCCAGGACGGGACGCCCGAACCCGCGGGCATCGACGAGGTCGCGCCCGCGCCGGGCTCGATCGGCACCGACATCCCCGTCACCTACTTTGGCCCGCCGCCGTCGGGGGTCCAGAAGGAACTCGTCGGCCCCGTCCAACTCCTGCGCTCCGGCGAGCTGGACATGGAAGCCGGCACGATCACCCTGCCGCTCTATCGCGGCGAGATGACCGACGGCACCCCCGTCTGGTACATCCTCACCGACACCACCGACGAGGCCAACGCCGAGGCGCTCGGGCTCAACCACTCGGCCAAGCTCGCCTACGCCAACGTCCCGGGCGGCACCCGCACGGCGAACCTCGCCAACGACCTGACCCTCGTCTTCGACCAGGGGGCGGTCGACTTCGCGCCCGAGCGGCGGATCCAGCCCGGCGAGGGCGAGAACCCCTTCCCCCCGGCGGCGGCCGAGCCGGGTTCGGTCGGCGACGACAGTTACACCCCGCTGGTTCGGATCGAGAACGCCGGCGGCCACGTCTACAACGCCCCGGTCGTGGCCTACGGCACCGACGCCGAGCAGCTCGACTTCTGCGGCGGCGACGTCGACCACAGCCTGGTCCACGACCGGGTGGTGAGCTTCTGCCCCGCCGAGCAGACCGTGACCGTCCGCCTCGTCGCCGGCTTCAGCTTCGCCCGCCCGGTGTTCTACGTCAGCTTCGATGCGTCCGAAGCGGCCACGGCCGCGCTTGAGGAATCGACGCTGGCACCGGGGATGGGCAACATCCAGGTCGGCTTCGACGACGGCGCCTTCAGCGCGGTCGAGCGCCTCTTCGTCACCGCCAACGGCCCGACCGGCGCCGACAACCCGCAGCGGCAGGGCCTCAACTCTGCCCTGATGGGCGAGGGCACCGGACCGCTGAACGTCTTCGGCGGCGTGCCGACGATCGCCCTCGACTACAGCCCGATGTGGGACCTCAACCTCGGCGTCTGGACCCAGGAGGCGATCGACGCCGGCTACCGCTCGCGGCTGATCGACGAGTTCCAGATCCTCGGCCTGGCCTCCCAGGGCCACATTACCGGCCCCGACGGCGCGGCCTACGGCTCGACCGGGATCATCGTCAACTGCCCGATCGTCGCCCGGCTCCTCTAGGGCCGGGACCCGGCGCCCCCCGCCCGGCCGGGCGGGGGGCGCCCGCACGCTTGGTCCGACTCGGACGACCTGCCCTCTCGCGACCGGATGGGATGCCGGGAAGCTGAGGGGACGTGCGCGCGAGGAAGGTGCCAGAGCCCGTCTCCGTCTATGGCCCTTGTCTGGTCCCTTGACCCTTCTGCAAGGTGAAGCAGGATCCTATCTCGCGCCACCCGTGACACGGACGTGTTGGGCACGGACTACACCCAGGTGGCGCCCACCTCGGCCCGGTTCTTGGGCAGGCGAACCCGCCTGCGAACGGCGTCGGTAACCTGGGCGGCCACCGCTTGCGCCGCGCTCACTCCGGTGGGACGAGCGGCCCACGCCGGGATGCCGAAGTCGGCCCCGGCGCGACGCGAGCCGGACAGATCGGGCAGCTTGGCGGCGCCGGCCACGGCAAAGGCCGCGGCGATGAGGAGACGGGCGGCAAGAAAGACGGTGTCCACCGGCCTGGCTCCTGGCCTCGAGCCGGTCCGCGGTCGTGATCGGCGGCACTTCGCGGGTGACGCCCGGCAGTCTTCGCCAGGTGCGCCCGCGCACGCCGGGCCGGTCTCGCCGCACGGGCCTGGACGTCCGCCGTAGTCGCGGCGCGGCGGCTCCGCCACGAGCGTAGGGCCGAGCCGAGGCGGCGGATAGGGGCCAGCCCTCGTGTCGTTGCGCTCGTGGACCACCCGGGAAGCGTCGGGGCCAGGGAACGAGCGGCGGAGCCCTGGGACGTCGGTCCCGGGTGCCGGGGACGCAGGACACCGTGGGCGGGGGGTGCGACGGTGGCGGCCGCCCGGTTGCCCGGGCGGCCGTCTCTGCGGTGTCTGGGTCGGCCGCGCCGCCGACCCAGACACGCCACGGGGCCGGGCGCGGGGCTAGCCGGCGTGGCAACCCTTGTCCGCGCACTCGCCGAACGTGGCGTTGCAGAGGTCGGTGTAGTAGTCGACGCTGTTGCCGTTGCACGGCGAGCAGGCGAAGCTGCTCCACGACCAGCACATCCCAACCGGGCCGTCGGGCAGGTACCAGATGCGGACATCCCCGACCTCATGTATGAAGCAGCCGGTCAGGTCGGGGCAGTCGTCGATGAAGAGGCTGGCCCGGCCGAACGCCTCCGGCGGCGCCGCGCCCGCTTGCCGCTCGGCGACGTGCGCCAGCCCCTCCCCCGCGTACTCGGCGAGGACCTCCGCCCCGTAGGTGACGGTGCCCGCATCCGCGTCGTAGGCCGGGTCCAGCAGCTCGAGCACGACGACGTCGTCGCCGTCCTCGGTCTGCGCCACGAGCGCGGCGTTGGGCGGGTTGGCGGGGGAGAAGCCCAGCCCGTCGAGGAAGTCCCGCGTGGGCGCCTCGCCGAAGACGCGCGCCGGGCGGTCGGAGAAGTAGACCGTGCCGCCGGGGTGGCCCTCCAGCGTGAGGAGGTACGCCGCCCCGCCGCCCGGGGTGGGCGTGCCCTCGGCGGCCGGCGTGCCGGCGCCGGGGTTGGGCCGGAAGGACCCGCC
>CADCWG010000071.1 GCA_902806335.1 uncultured Thermomicrobiales bacterium
GAGGTAGCCCGGCGGCGGCGAGGGACCGCAGGGCGACGGCCAGGCGGTTCAGGTTCTTCCGCGGCTGGACCGTGCCCACCGCGAGGACGAAGCGGTCCGGCAGGCCCAGGCGGGCCCTGGTGGCGACGGCGTCACTCGGGGCGACGGGACGGAACTCCGGCCCGACGCCGTGGTGGATCACGCGGATCTTGGCCTCGGGCAGGGCGTAGAAGCGGACCAGGTCCCGCCGCGTGGCCTCGGACGGCACGATCACCCGGCGCGCGGCGCGCGCGCTCCACCGGGTGGTCCAGTCCAGGCGACGCCGGTCCACGGCCGGGTGGGCCGCGGGCTCGACCAGGTAGCCCAGGTCGTGGACGGTGACGACCGTCGCGGGGTGGACGATCGGGACGACGTGGGCGGGGACGAAGAGGACCGTCGGCGGACGGCGCGCCATCTCCCAGGAGAGCCGGCCGTGGGTCCAGAGGCGCGGGAACGGCATCGCGACGAGGTCGTCGCCGGAGATGGCCTCCGCCGGGACGGTGCCGCACGGGGCGTTCAGGTAGAGGCGGGTGGTCTCGCCGGGCTCCGCCGGCGGTCGGTGGCGCAGTAGCCGGGCGGTGTAGGTCTCGGTGCCGGTGCGGTCGGTGACGGCAAGACGGCTGGCGTCGATCCCGACCACCCGCGGCGCGGGGACCAACCGCGGGCGGCACGGGATGTCGGGCACGGGCCGGACGTTAGTGCCCCGCCGCGGGGGCGGGCGGAACGACGTGCTCCGGCGCCGGTCCGAGGGCGAAGAGAAAATCGCCGCGACAGGCGACCTGGCCATCCACGGTCGCCGTGCCCGACCCCGTGCCGACGCCGCGCCGGAACTGACCGAGGGTGACCTCCAGCCGGAGCTGGTCGCCTGGCACCACCTGGCGCTTGAAGCGGACCCGCTCGATGCCGGCGAAGAGGGCGAGGCGGCCGGCGTGCTCGGGATGGGCAAGGAGCGCCACCGCGCCGACCTGGGCGATCGCCTCGACGATCAGCACGCCGGGCATGATCGGCTGACCGGGGAAGTGGCCGGCGAAGAAGTGCTCGTTCGCCGAGACGTTCTTCAGCCCGACCGCGCGGAGGCCCGGCTCCAGCGCCGTGATCCGGTCGACGAGCAGGAACGGGTATCGGTGGGGGATGATCCGCTGGATGGCGACGCTGTCGAGGGTGATCGCGTCGGAGGCGACCGCGTCCGCGGCGGCCGTGGCGGGCGTCGAGTCGTTGCCGGTCGGATCGGCCATCGTTCCCCCTGGCGCTCGCGGTGGCCACCCTTGGCGGTTGGACCGCCGGAGTCTAGGGAGGGGGCGGCCAGGGTGTCAACCGGTGCGCCGGGATCACCGGTGCCCGGCCGCCCGCTCCACCGGGGCAGTCCCGTGCGAACGTGAACGGCGCAGGCGCCGGCGTCGGCCGGGTCTTCGCTGGTGCGCGTCGCCCGCCACCGAACGCCGGCGTGGAGGGGCAGGTAACCCTCCGCCGGGGCTCGCGTGGCCGACGTGCCGGGGTCGAATGGGAGCGAGGGACTGCCAGGGAGGCTTGGGAGTGGCCGAGACAGGGCTGGGCGGCGCTGCGAAGGTGGCGGTGGTCGGGACCGGAGCCTGGGGCACCACGCTCGCGCTGGTGGCCGCCCGCGCCGGCCGCGCGGTGGCGCTCTGGTTCCGCGACCCCGACGCGGCGCGGCTCTGTGCCGCCACGCGCCGGAACCCGCGGGCGCCCCTGGGGGTGCCACTGCCGCCTGCGGTCGGGCCAACCGCCGACCTCGCCCACGCCTGCGCCGACGCGTCGGTGATCGTGGTCGCCGTGCCGAGCCGGGCGATGCGCGAGAACGCCCGCCGCCTGGCCCCGCATGTCG
Organism: uncultured Thermomicrobiales bacterium; assembly: GCA_902806335.1. GTDB lineage: Bacteria > Chloroflexota > Chloroflexia > Thermomicrobiales > UBA6265 > CADCWG01. The sequence goes on from CADCWG010000071.1 coordinate 1,862, forward strand.
GCGGCGCGGTGGTCGTCAGCGCGACCAAGGGCCTCGAGCGGGGCAGCCTGCGCCGGATGACCGAGGTCATCGACGAGGAGTTCGCCGCGGCGGGAGTGTCGGCCCCGGTCTGCGCGCTCTCGGGGCCGAACCTCGCGGCCGAGGTCGCGCGGGGCCAACCCGCCGTGACCGTCGTCGCCGGTCGCGACCGGGCGGCCGCCGCCCGAGCACGCGACCTCCTGATGGGTCCCGGGTTCCGCTGCTACACCAACACCGACGTGGTCGGGGTCGAGATGGGCGGCGCGTTGAAGAACGTGATCGCGATCGGCGCCGGCATCGGCGACGGCCTCGCCGCCGGGGACAACGCGAAGGCCGCGTTCCTGACCCGCGGCATCGCCGAGATCGCCCGGCTTGGCGTCGCGGTCGGGGCCGAGCCGCTCACCTTCGCCGGCCTCTCCGGCCTGGGTGACCTGGTCGCCACCTGCGCCAGCCCGCTCAGCCGCAACAACCGGCTAGGCCGGGCGCTCGCGGCGGGCCGGTCGCTGGCGGAGGCCGAGGCGTCCCTGGGCCAGGTCGCCGAGGGCGTCCCGACCACGGAGGCCGCCTACGCGCTCGGGCGCCGGCTCGGCGTCGAGCTGCCAATCACCGAGCAACTGTACGCCGTGCTCTTCGGCGGCAAGGCGCCGGAGGCCGCGATCGCCGAGATGATGCGCCGCGAGCCGAAGGACGAGTTCGCCGGCTTCGGCCGCCCGGACGGTGAGGTGACAATCACGGGATGACCGGCGGGTGCCTCGCGATGGGGCACGCCGCGACGTGCCGCCCGATCCTCGGACCCGAGGACGAAAACTCCGCTTCTGCACCCACGGGACAGCCACTTGCCTCGGCACTTGCCTCGGCGCGCCAAGCACCGGCGCGTTGTCTCACAGGGGCCCCACACGGTATCCGGGCGAGCACCAAGGCTCCGCCGAGGGGGTCGGTGGCCAGCTTGGGCCGGCTCCCTGCCTGCGACGGGATCCGTCCGGTTGGTGGTGGTGTGGAGACGCGCCGGAGGCTTCGCCTGCCCGGGTCAGGCCCCGAGGTCGGAGGCTCCAGGCCTCGCCCGGTCGCGTTCGACCGCGGACCGACCGGGGCGAGGCCGCGGCGATCGCCCGGATCCCAGAGGAGCACTCGACAGCGGGGTTGGCCCCAGGCGGGCCCGGCCGACCTCCCTTACCGCCACCCGATCATCGCCACCCGATTGTCGGATCGGGAAACGGGGGCTGGGCGCTCCGCGGTGTCAGGCGGCCGGGGTCGCCATGCCCTTCCGGACCGGATCGGCGAGCGGGAGCCCGAGGGGGACCAGCTGCTGGCGGCTTGGACCGACCCCGACCAGGGTCACGGGCGCGCCGATGGCCTGTTCCAGGAACCGCACGTAGGCGCGGGCCGCCGCGGGCAGGTCCTCGGCCCGCCGGGCGCCGGTGGTCGGCGTCTCCCAGCCGGGGAGCGTGGTCAGCACGGGCACCACCCGGGCCAGCTCGTCGTCGCGGGCGGGGAGCCGGTCGATCACCTGGCCGTCCAGGGTGTAGCCCGTGCAGACCCGAATCTCGGGCATCGCATCGAGGACGTCGAGGAGCGTCAGGGCGACCTCGGTCGCGCCGTTGAGGCGGGCGACGTGGGCCGCCGCGACGGCGTCGAACCAGCCGATCCGGCGCGGCCGGCCGGTGGTGGTGCCGTACTCGCGGCCGCGCTCACGGATCCCGGCGGCGACGCCGTCGTGCAGCTCGGTCGGCAGCGGGCCGGCCCCGACGCGCGTGCTGTAGGCCTTGAAGACGGCGACCACGCGGCGGACCTGGGTCGGGGCGACGCCCGCGCCCTGGCAGGCCCCGGCGGCGGTCGGCGAGGAGGACGTGACGAAGGGATAGGTCCCGTAGTCGACGTCGAGCATCGCGCCCTGGGCGCACTCGATGAGCACCTCCCGTCTGGCCGCGAGCGCGTCCTGGACGAGCGTCTCCGTCGGAGCGACGTGCTCCCGGAGGCGGACGCCGTAGTCCGCATAGCGCCGCACGACCTCCTCGAGGTCGAGGGGAGGCTCGCCGTACACCCGTCCCAGGATCTCGTTCTTCGCCGCCACCTCCACCGTCAGCCGCCGCCGCAGCGTCGCCTCGTCGACGAGGTCGGCGACGCGGACCCCGTGACGACCGACCTTGTCGGCGTAGGCGGGGCCGATCCCGCGCCCGGTGGTGCCGATCGGCACGGCGGCGCGGCGGGTCTCTTCGAGCCGGTCGAGCGTGGGGTGGTAGGGGAGGACGACGTGGGCGCGGTCCGAGATCCTCAGGTTGGCGACGGAGACGCCGCGGGCGCGAAGCGCGTCCATCTCGGCGAGGAGGGCTCCCGGATCGACGACCACGCCCGCGCCGACCACGCAGAGGCAGTCGGGGTTGAGGATGCCCGACGGGACCAGGTGGAGCTGGAACACGCCGGCGGACGTCTCGAGGGTATGGCCGGCGTTGCTGCCGCCGTTGGCCCGGACGACGACCGCGGCCTCGGCCGCCAGGGCGTCGGTCAGCTTGCCCTTGCCCTCGTCGCCCCACTGGCCGCCGAGGATGATCGTGGCGGGCATCGTCGTCCGTCCTCCCGGTGCCGATGTCGGCTCGGTGCCAGGCGCGGGAGCGCCTCCCGCGGGCGGACACCGCCTCGCGAGCGACGGGGATGATACCCGACGCCGTCGGACCACCGGCGAGGATGTGGCGACCCCGGCGGGACGGCGCCGGCATCCCGGCGGACCCCGTGACGTCGGCGGTCTGGCGGGCGGTCCGCGCTACGCGCCTTCGCGGGCGTCGCGCAGCTCGGCGAGGAGTTCGCGCTCGCGCTCGGTAAGGCCCGTGGGCAACGTCACCTTGAGCCGGGCGAGGAGGTCGCCGCGGGCGTCCGGGCCGCCCTTCAGCTTCGGCATCCCCTGGCCCCGGAGCCGGAACGTGCGGCCGGGCTGGCTCTCCGGCGGGATGGTCAGCGCCACCTTGCCGGACGGCGTGGTGACCACGGCCTCCCCGCCGAGCAGCGCCGTGTAGTAGGGAACCGGGACATCGGTCCGGAGGTCGTCGCCGTCGCGCTCGAAGCGTGGGTCGGGACGGACCGTCACCCGGAGGAAGACGTCGCCCGGTGGCCCGCCGCCCTCGCCGACCCCGCCCTGGCCGGAGACCCGGATCCGGGAGCCCGACGCCACGCCGGCGGGGATGCGCACCTCGATCGCCTTCGCCCGCGGCACCCGACCCGTCCCGTCGCAGGTGGGGCAGGTCGCGCCCCGGGCGAGGCCGGTGCCCTGGCAGGTGGCGCAGGGCTCCGGCTGGGTCACCTCGAACCGCCGGGACGCGCCGCGGAAGGCCTCCTCGAAGGTGACCTCGACCCCGACCTCGATGTCGTCGCCCTTGCGGCGACCGATCCGGGTGCGGACCGTGGACGCGAAGTCCCCAGCGGGTCGACCACCGGTCCGGTTGCCGAACAGCGTCTGGAAGAAGTCCGAGAAGCCGCCGGCGTCCTCGCCGTCGGCGCTGTACTCCCAGGAGAACGACTCGGGCGCCCGGCGCTCCCCGGCGCCGCGGCCGTTGGTCCCCGCGCCGCGGCCGTTGCGGGTGGCGAACCACTCTCCGAAGTCGGCGGGGTCGGCGGCGCGCCGCCCGCCGGCCGGCTCGTCGCCGGTGAAGCCGGCGTCGCGGTAGCGCTGCCACTCCTCACCGTAGCGGTCGTACATCTTCCGCTTGGCGGGGTCCGAGAGGACCTCGTTGGCCTCGTTGATCTCCTTGAAGCGCTCCTCGGCCGCCTTGTCGCCCGGGTTGACGTCCGGGTGGTGCTTGCGCGCGAGGGTGCGGTACGCCGCGCGGACCTGCGCCGCGTCGGCGCCGCGGGGGAGCCCGAGGGTCTGGTAGTAGTCCTTGAACTGTAGCGTCGCCATCGCCCCGACTCCGGCTCGTCGGCCCTAGACCGTGGTACTTGACATAGCAAGAGCTTACAACTTGAGTCCTACCGGCGCAAGGTACGGGCGGCGGTGACCCCGGCCGGCGGGTGCCTGAGGAGCCGGCGGCGGACGGCGCGGCCGCCCCAGACGAGTGCGATCACCAACAGGGCGAGCAGGACGACGACCGCGAGCGGGGAGACGATCGCCACGATCGCGACGATCGCCGCCACCATGTCTTCGACGGTGCTCACGATCGGATTGGCGAGCCCGCCCGAGGCGACGGTCACGGCGGGTCGGGTGCCGGCCTTGACCGCGTGCACGCCGCCGGCGGTGACGAGGCCGAGGACGAGCGCGAGCACGGGGCTGAGCGAGGTGTCGGAGGTCGAGGCCATCATCAGGGCCGCCCCGGCCGCCGGCCGGATCGCGGACTGGATCAGGTCGTTGGCGTGATCGACGCCGGGGATCTTGTCGGCGATCAGCTCGACCGTCAGGAGGAGGACCAGGATCAGGATGCCGGGGGTCGAGGAGAGGAAGTCGTAGGGGCGCTCGAGGGTGATCCCGCCGGTGATCCGGTCGGCGAGGGCGACGATCAGCAGCGGCAGGTAGGCGTTGAGCCCAGCGGGCGCGGCCAGCCCCAGACCGGTCAGGAACGCGCTGTCCACCGTGAACCCCCGTGCGACGTGGGCGACGGCACCGCCCCCCTTGGCGCGACCGAGTATAGCAGCGGCCTCCGACCCCTTTCGGCGACGTTGGCTCTGGACGCGGCGACGCCCCGGCGGAGGGCCGGGGCGTCAGAGGTTGGACGGGCGGGGAGGGCCAGTCGTCAGGCGATGGCGCGGACCACGCTGACGAGCTTGCCCTGGATCTCGACGTTGGCGGCGGGGGTGAAGATCGGGTCCATTGTCACGTTCGCCGGCTGCAGGCGAACGCGGTCGCCCTCGAGGTAGAACCGCTTGAGCGTGGTCTCGCGGGAGTCCTTCAGCCAGACCGCCACGGTCTCGCCGTTCTCGCAGGTCGCCTGCTGGCGGAGGAGGACGATGTCGCCGTCGTTGATCAGGGCGTCGACCATCGAGTGGCCCTTGACCCGCAGCGCGAAGATGCCGCGCCCGGCGTCGCCGACCAGATCGCTCCCGATCTCCACGACCTCGGCCGCCTCGTCGGCGCCCAGGTTCTCCAGGTCGCCCGGCACCGGGATCGGTAGACCGGCGGCGATCTGGCCGATGACCGGGATCGCCACGATGTTCCGTCGTCCGGACGAGCGGCCGACGAGTTCGATGCCGCGGGAGATGTTCCGGTTTCGCCGGATCAGGCTGCGCTCCTCGAGCACCTTGAGGTTGTAGTCGACCACGCTGGTCGAGGAGATGTCGAGCTCGCGCTGGATGTCCCGGATCGTGGGCGGGTAGTCGTTGTCGGCGAGAAAGCCCTCGATGTAGTCCAGGATGGCGCGCTGACGGCGCGAGAGCTCTTTCATCGGGGTCCTCTCGACTGTCGGGGGCGGCCCCGGGAGGCGGCGAACGGCCGCGGGACCGGCGGGTTGACGGCTGGATCTCGTCGCCCCAGTATAAGAACGAACGTTTGTTCGTGTCAACCGTCCGGTCCGGCCGACCTCGTGTTGACAGTAGGTCCTGGGAAAGCAGGGAGGACGCGGTCGGGCCGGGAACGCCCCAGCGTGGCGGCACCCCGCCAGGGCGTCTCGGACAGGGCTCGAGCGGCACCCAGCGGCGGCTCGTCCCGCCGTAGCGATTCGGTCGCTCCCTGATCGGTGCGGTCGTCCCCGCGGGTCGGTAGGCTTGAGGCTGGGCGGTCGGCGGTGGACCGCGGCGCGAGTGCTGGAGGCGGCATGACCGACGACGAGGTCCGGGAGCAGCACCGGGCGACCAAGGACGACGCGCGGCGGCAAGGGATCGGCACGCCGGACGAGGGCACCGAGCTTCCCGCTCGGTCCTACCCGGACGACAGCGGCGTGGCCGACCTCGGCGTGGAGGAGCCGGTGGTCCCGGAACCGGCGCGAGGAGACGGGCCACGATGACGTTCCTGGCGGCGACACCGGCCCTCCCCGTGCGAGACGTCGCCCGCGCGGTCGCGTTCTACCGCGAGCGGCTGGGCTTCGAGAGCCCGCACGTCGACCCGGGGTTCGCGGTCATGCGGCGAGACCGGGTGGAGATCCACCTCTGGGAGGCGAACAACCCTTCTTGTCCCGGTGCCGAGCCGTTCCTGGCCGGCAGTGCGTCCTGCAGGGTGCGCGTGACCGGGCTGCCCCAGCTGTACGCCGAGTTCCAGGCGCAGGGGGTCGTCCACCCGAACGGCGCCCTGGCGGGCCGGCCCTGGGGCGTCGATGACTTCACGATCCTCGACATCGACGGCAACGCGATCGGCTTCGATGCGCCGACGGGTGCGGATAGTTGAGACACCGGGACCGATTCTCGTGATCTGTGACGCCCCGTCCACGGGGGCGCGACGTCTAGGGCACGCCATGCCTCGCCACGACCGCCGAAGAACGGATGAGAGGTCGGGCGCCTCCAGGGGTACGTCGTAACGGGACCTTGCCGGCGCCCGCTGGGGGACGGAAGGGGTGATCCTCCTATCCTCAGCACGCCGGTCGGCGGGATTCGGACGCGAACCAGTCCCGCGGCGTTGCTTCCTCGGCTTTGCCCGGGTGGCGTTCCTGGCTCAGGGGCCGTGCCGGTGCGGGTCGGGTGGTGTCATCCGTGCCCGGATGACCGATACTATGTGACGAGTGATGGTCCACCGCTGGCCACGGCCTGCCGCGCCGGATCGCTCGGGTATCAACCCGAGCCGAGTGGCGGTGGGGCCGGCTGGCGGCGGCGGTGCTCCGCCCCGTCGCGCCGCCTTCCACGGCTGCGCTCCCTCTTCTCCGCCGTCTTCCCGCCTCACCCCTCGTCCCGTCGCGTCACGCCCTGTCCGACACGGCATCGGCTGTGTCGATTGGCAGGGCTCGCAGGGTCGCGGACGCGCCCGTTCTCGGGGCGCCAAGGATGCTTCCCCGTGCACGACGCCGTCCTCGCCAAGCTGGAGCTGCCGGCGGTCCTCGACCGCCTCGCGGCCCGCTGCCGCTTCACCGTCGCCGCCGAGCGCGCCCGCGAGCTCGGTCCGAGCGGCGACCCAGACCACGTCGCCTACCTCCTCGGCGTGACGGCGGAAGCGGTCGACATCCAGACGAACTTCCCCGAGGTGACGATCGGCGGCGCGCGCGATATCCGCGAGTTGGTCCGCCGGGCCGCCCGCGGTGGCCGCCTGATGCCGACCGACCTGCTCCAGGTCCAGGACATGGTCGCCGCCGCCCGCAACCTGCGGCGCGGCTTCTACCGGCTGCCGGAGGCCGAGGACCGCTTCCCGTCGCTCGCCGAGTTCGTGGCCCACATCGCCGAGGTCCCCGACATCGAGGCCGACATCGGCCGCACCGTCGGCGCCCGCGGTGACGTCCTCGACACCGCCAGCGAGGAGCTGGGGAGGATCCGGCGCGCCGTCCGTGTGGCCCAGGGCCGGCTGATGGACCGCCTCAACCAGATCCTGGCGGGCGGGCGCTACGCGTCGGCGCTCCAGGACTCGATCGTCACCATGCGCGACGGGCGCTACGTGATCCCGGTCAAGGCCGAGGCCCGCGGCGCCGTCCCCGGCGTGGTCCACGACACGTCGGCGAGCGGCCAGACCCTGTTCGTCGAGCCCTTCGACGTCGTGGAGTTGAACAACCGCTGGCGGGAGCAGCAGGTCGCCGAAGCGCACGAGATCGAGCGCGTCCTCGATGCGATCAGCGCGCGGATCGGCGCCAAGGCCGACGCCCTGGTCGAGACGGTCGAGGCCGTCGCGGCGATGGACCTGGCGATGGCCAAGGCCCTGCTCGCCTTCGACATGAAGGCCAGCCGGCCCCGCCTCTGGGCCGGCGGACCCGAGGGCGAGCACGGCCACCGTTCCCACCGCATCTCGCTCGTCCGCGCCCGCCACCCGCTGCTCGACCCGAAGACCGTCGTCCCGACCGATATCCACCTCGGGGAGACGTACCGCGTCCTCCTGATCACCGGCCCCAACACCGGCGGCAAGACCGTCGCGCTGAAGACCGTCGGCCTCCTCACGCTGATGGCCCAGACCGGGCTCTTCCTGCCCGCCGACGACACGTCCGTGGTCAGCGTCTTCCCGGCGGTGTTCGCGGACATCGGCGACGAGCAGAGCATCGCCCAGAGCCTGTCGACCTTCTCCGCCCACATGCGGACCGTGATCGGCATGCTCCGCCACGTCACGCCGGACAGCCTGGTGCTGCTCGACGAGCTGGGGGCGGGCACGGACCCGCAGGAAGGGTCGGCGCTCGCCCGGTCCCTGATCTCGGCCCTGCTCGAGCGCGGCGCGCTGACGATCGCCACGACCCACTACTCCGAGGTCAAGGCCTACGCCTACGCCACGGCCGGCGTCGAGAACGCCAGCGTCGAGTTCGACGTCCGCTCCCTGGCGCCGACCTACAAGCTGATGATCGGCGTCCCGGGTCGCTCCAATGCCCTCGCGATCGCCAGGCGGCTGGGGATGCCGCAGGCCATCGTCGACGGCGCCAACGCCTACCTCGACCCGGACGAGCTGCGCGCCGATGCCCTGCTCCAGGACATCCGGAAGCGCCGCGACGAGGCCGACGCCGCGATCCGCCGCGCCGAAGCGACCGAGCAGGAGGCGCAGCAGCTGCGGCGCCTGGCAGCCCGGGCCCTACGGACCGCCGAGGAGGAGCGACGCACCGCCCGCGAGGAGGCGCTGGCCAAGGCGGAGGAGGAGCTCGGCGAGGTCCGCGCGGCGCTCCGTCGCCTCCAGCGGGACCGCGAGCTGGTCGCCGTGACTAGGGAGCACGTCGACGCGCGGCGGCGGGAGGTCGAGGGCGCGGCCGACGCGGTGCGGACCTTCCAGCGGAGCCAGGCCCGGCCCAAGCCGGTCGTCATCGATGGTCCCGCCTCCCGCCCCATCCGTGCCGGGGACCGGGTGATGGTCGCCTCGCTGGCTCAGGAGGGCGAGGTGGTCGGGCTCGAGAACGGCTACGCCGACGTCCAGCTCGGCGCGCTGAAGGTGCGGCAGGCGGTCGATGGCCTGGAGCGGCTCGGGCGCTCTCGCCCCTCGGAGCAAGACCGACGGGTCGTTCGACCCGCGGCGCCGGAGTTCGTGCCGATGGAGATCGACCTCCGGGGCCACCGCGCCGCGGAGGTGCCGGACATGCTGGAGAGCTACCTGGAGTCGGCCTACCGGTCGGGCCTGCCGCTGGTGCGGATCATCCACGGCAAGGGTACCGGGGCGCTGCGCGAGGTTGTCCGCCAGCACCTCCACGGTCACCCGGTCGTCGACCACCACGAGCTTGCACCCCGTGAGCAGGGCGGCGACGGGGCGACCGTCGCCCACCTCAAGGAGCAGTAGTCACCGGTCTGGTCCATCGCGAAGGGCCCAACCGGGCTAACCGAGCGCGCGGACGGGGTGACCGGACTGAGGCGGCCGACCGCGGCCCATCGTGCCTGGCCCGGGTGCGGTCCGGAGTTGGTGGCGATCGCCCCAATGACGGCCGGTTCGTTCTCGGGTCCGGTCCCGACGAGCCGATGGGGGGAGCGGACGAGGGGCCGTCTACCCGTCGGAGGGTTGACGCCGAGTCCGATGGTCGCGCCACTGCCGTTGACCGTCACAGTCCAGAGTTGCCTACGATGCCACCCGAACCAGTCCGACATCGTCGCGACGGTCGGTGGAGGCGGTCGGGAACCGCTGGCGATCCTCCGTCGTCCTGGCATTGGAATGGTCGCGGCAGACCGCAGCCTGCCGACCCATCGCGCTCGGCACAGTGGGCGCGGCGCGACCCGGCCGAGGACGCTGAGTGTGGACGTCTAGGACCGGAGCCGGCGAGCTCGGAGGCCGCGGAGGCGTCGCGGCCAATGTCGCGGCGCGTCGAGCCGCGACACGTGAGGAGGGAAGACGATGGGACGACGCAGGCGGTGGGCGACGGCTCTCAGGACGATAGCCGCGTCGGCCGCGCTGCTCACGGCGGCCTCAGCACCCATGACGGCGCGGGCCGAGCTCGAGCCGGCGAAGCGCCAGGAGGTCCTGACCGCCTCCGTGCAGGTGGTGGTCCTGGTCGAGGTGACCGAGGACGGGGACACGACGGTCGTCCCCGGCCAGGGCGGGAGCGGGACCGTGATCACGGACCTGGGCCTGATCCTGACCAACAACCACGTCATCGAGACGCGGGAGCTCAAGGCCAGCCTCCGTCAACTGGAGGCAGCGGCGGAAGACCAGGGGCGCGACATCCAACTGGAGGTTCGCGACGACGCGTTTGGCGTCCTTTTCACCGAGGAGGGGGAGCCGCCGACGCTCCGCTACTTCGCCGAAGAAGCGTCGTCGTCGAAGGGGGCCGATCTCGCCGTCCTGCGGATCTCGGAAGACGCCGACGGGGATCGGGTGGACCCGGAGGACGTTGATCTCCCCTCGGTCGCCCTCGGCGACTCCGACGACCTGCAGATCGGTGACGACCTGCACATCTTCGGCTACCCGGGGATCGGGGCCGACACCATCACCTACACCGAGGGCATCGTCAGCGGGTTCCTCTTCGAAGAACCGATCGAGGGGCGCGCCTGGATCAAGTCGGACGCCTCGACCTCGGGCGGCAGCAGCGGGGGAACGGCGGTCGACGCCGCCGGGAACCTGGTTGGGATCCCGACCGCGGGCCCCCAGCTGGACTGCCGCCCCGGCGACACCAACGGTGACGGGCAGTTCGACGAGCAGGACGTCGGGTGCGTCCCGACCGGCGGTTCTCTGGCCCTGCTAAGGCCCGTGAATCTCGCCGTGCCGCTGATCGAAGAGGCGTGCGACTGCTCGGTCGACCAGCGTCGCGGGCGCGACGCGGAGCCGACGGACGAGCCCGCGAGCAACGGCGAGAACGTCGACGGTAACACCTACACCAGCCCTACCTTCGGCTACCGCCTCGAGTGGGACGACGAGGCGTGGGACGTCGAGGACGAGGGCCAGGACCTCTACGCCGAGGGACGGGACACGATCCAGTTGTTCGAGACCGACCGCACCAGCTATCTGATCGTGGAAGGGTTCGAGGGATACGACGGCGACCCGGACGCCTGCCTGGAGGGGTCGGTCGACGAGGTCGGCGGCGAGGATCTGGAGCCGCTGGAGGACGAGGACGGCGAGGTGATCGCCGGCGCCGAGGACGGACGCGCCTTCGCCGCGTACAGCTTCACGACGCCGACCGACGACGAGGTGTCCGAACGGGTCGCGTACGTGGAATGCCAGACCTTAGACGAGGGCGAGTCGGTCGTCGTCTTCACCCATGTCGCGGCCGCCGACACCTACTTCGACGGCGACCGGGAGGCGGCGACGGAGCTCATCGAATCGCTCCGGCCGGCGGAGTGAGCGTCCCATTGGAGGCGGTCCGACCGTGTCCCCTGCCCACAGCGGACGGACGGTGGCGGGCCGACCCCACCGACACGAACAGCCGGTAGGGGGGCCGACCGGCGGTAGGGTTCCCCCGAGCTGAGAGAGACGAGCCGGCCGCGCTGTAGCCCATCGCGGCCCGCTCGTCCTCGGGGGACTACGCGACCCCGACCTTTGCGCGCCGGGGGAGTGCCTTGACACTCGGACGGCGACCGCGACCATCGCCGGCCATGGTCGCCGGGGTCGGTTCCTCGCGTGGGCCGACCGCTCCAGCGGCCTCGACCGCGTCAAGGACGATGTCCAGTGCCTCCTGCCACGGCAGGTCGAGGTCGGGCAGGCGGACGCGGACCGAGTTCGGGGTCAGCTTCAGCGCGCGGCCGAGCCGACGGCCGAGCCGGCCGGCGTCGAGGTGGGCGGTCCGCACGGGGCGGATCACCAGCTCGCGCTCCCGCTCTATCACCGAGTCGATGCCGAGCGGCTCGCAACGCAGCCGGATCGCGATCAGGGCCAGCAGCCGCTCCACCTCGTCCGGGATGTCCCCGAACCGTTCGGTCAGCTCGGCGCGCATCTCGGCGAGCTCGGCCGCCGAGGTCACCCCCGCGACGCGCCGGTAGAGGCTCAGCCGGAGTTCGGTGTCGCCCACGTAACTGGCCGGGATCAGCGCCGTCAGCGGCAGATCGAGCGTGACCGCGTTCGGGTCGGCCATCGGCCGCCCGGCGCGCACCTCCTCGACCGCCTGGCTCAGGAGCCGCAGGTAGAGGTCGAAGCCGATCGCGGCGATGTGCCCGCTCTGCTCCCCGCCAAGGATGTTGCCCGCGCCGCGGATCTCCATGTCCCGCATCGCCACCCGGAGCCCGGCACCGAGCTCCGTTGCCTCCTGGATCGCCTCCAGGCGCTCCTGGGCCTCGGCACTGAGCGCCTTGTGCGGCCGGTAGAGCAGATAGGCGTAGGCGCGGTTGGCGCTCCGCCCGACCCGGCCCCGCAGCTGGTAGAGCTGGGTGAGCCCGAGCGTGTCGGCGTTGTCGATCACGATCGTGTTCACGTTCGGGATGTCGATGCCCGACTCGATGATCGTCGTCGAGATCAGCACGTCAAACTCGTGCCGGACGAAGCCGAGGATCACCTCCTCGAGCACCGACTCTTCCATCTGGCCGTGCCCGACGCCGAAGCGCGCCTCCGGCACCAGCTCGCGCAGCTTGTGGGCGAGGCGATCGATGTCGTGGACCCGGTTGTGGACGAAGTAGACCTGGCCGCCGCGATCGATCTCGCGGAGGATCACCTCGCGCGTCAGGCTGTCGGTGGCGGCGGTGACGAACGTCCTGATCGGCAGCCGCGCCTGGGGGGCGGTGTCGATCACGCTGATGTCGCGGATGCCGGCGAGCGACATGTGGAGCGTCCGCGGGATCGGCGTCGCGCTCATGGTGAGCACGTCGACCTCGGCCCGCAGCTTCTTCAGGAACTCCTTCTGGCGAACCCCGAAGCGCTGCTCCTCGTCGACCACGACCAGGCCGAGGTCCTTGAACCGGACATCGTCCTGGACGAGGCGGTGGGTGCCAACGACGATGTCGACGGTCCCTTCTCTGAGGCCGCGGAGCGTCGCCTGCTGCTCGGGCTTGGCCCGCAGACGGGAGAGCATCTCGACACGGACGGGGTACGGCGCGAGCCGCTGGGAGAAGGTCTGGAAGTGCTGGAGCGCCAGCACCGTCGTCGGGACCAGGACCGCGACCTGGCGGCCGCCGTTGACGGCCTTGAAGGCGGCCCGCACGGCGACCTCCGTCTTGCCGAAGCCGACGTCGCCGCAGACGAGGCGATCCATCGGCCGATCCGACTCCATGTCGGCCTTGACCTCGTCGATGGCCCGCTGCTGGTCGGGGGTCTCGGTGTACGGGAACGACTCGGCGAGCTCGCGGTCCCAGGGTGAGTCGGAACCCAACCGGTAGCCTTCGGCGGTCTCGCGACGGGCGTAGAGCTGGATCAGCTCGAACGCCATCTCGCGGATCGCCCGCCGGACACGCTGCTTGGTCTTGACCCACTCCCCGGAGCCGAGCTTGGTGACGACCGGGTCGACGCCGCCACCGCTGTACCGGGAGACGCGGTCGCTCTGGTCGACCGGCACGTAGAGCTTGTCGCCCTTGGCGTACTCCAGCAGCATGTACTCGCGCTCGACGCCGGAGGTGTCGAGCCGGACCAGACCGGCGAAGCGGGCGATCCCGTGGTCGACGTGGACGACGTGCTCGCCGGGAGTGAGCCCCTGGGCGAAGGCGATCCCTTCGGCCACGCGTCGCGCGGGACCGCGCCGGGTCTGCTTCCGAAACCCGAGCAGCTCCAGGTCGGAGAGGACGAGCAACCGGGCCTCGGGCACCGACCACCCGCCATCGAGGTCGGACGCCCGGATCTCGACCGTGCCGGGTGGCAGGGGAGGGGGCACGTCGAAGGCGACGCCGCGCCGCTTGTCGTGCCGCGGGAAGACGTCCTGCTCCTCGAACAGCTCGGTCAGGCGGTCCACCTGGTCCGTGGCGACGAGGACCCGCCAGCCGTCGGCGAGCCGCCGCTCCACCTCGGCGACGCCACGGCCGAGCCGGCCGGCGAAGACCGGCGCCTCCTCGATCGCGGTGAGGGCGACGACCTCCGCCGGTGGCGTCCGGTCGGCCTGGTCGACCGGCTCGGCGGCGACGTCGAGGCCGAGCCAGACCCGGCGGTGCGCCGCGAGCCGGTCGGTAACCGTCGACCAGCGCGCCACGGGCCGGCGGAGCCCCGGCGGCAGCTCACCGTTGGCGACGAAGCCGGCCTCGAGCTCGGCCGCGTGATGCGCCGCCTGCTCGGCGGCGAGCCGGACCGCGGCCGGCTCGTCGAAGACGACCAACGAGCCGTTAGGGAGGTAGTCGACGAGGGTCGTCTCGTCCCCGATGAGGTACGGCGCGAACAGGTCGACCGCGGGAGGGGCGGCCCCGACCGCCATGCGATCCAGGGAGCGGGACCACTCGGCGGCGACCTCCGCCCGCAGCCCGCTCTGGTCCAATGCGGCGAGCTCCCGCGCCGCGTCCGGCAGCCGCCAGAAGGGCAGCTCCGCCGGGGGAAGGAGGACGGCCTCGATGAGGCGCTCCTCGGACCGCTGCGAGGACGGGTTGAAGGCGCGGATGGTGTCGACCTCGTCGCCGAAGAGGTCGAACCGGACCGGTCGCTCGGAACCGGGCGGGAAGAGGTCGATGATGCCGCCCCGGCGGGCGATCGTGCCCGGCTCCTGGACCAGCGGCGAGACCTCGTAGCCCAGCCCGGTGGCCCACCGCAGGAGGTCGTCGACGTCCAGGCGGTCGCCGGGGCGGACGGTCCGCGAGTGCGTGGACAGGTCGACCGGCGCCATCACGAGGTGGGTCAGCCCGCTGACGGGGGTGACGATCGCCGCCGGGAGGTTGGCGCCGCGACAGAGACGATCGAGCAGCGCGACCCGGCGGGTCGCCACCCCGAGGTCGAAGGGAAGCTGCTCGTAGGGGAGCGCTTCGGGGGCCGGCCAGACGTCGGCCGGGCGGTCGGGCGTCAGGAACTCGTTGAGCGCCGCCGCGAGGGCCGCCGCGCGATCGGCCCGCGCCGACACCACCAGCGTCGGCGCGTCGTGCCGGTCGACGATCGCCGCCAGCAGCGCCGGGCGCGCCGATGCCGGGACGTCGGTCACCGCGAGCGGACCGCCACCGGCGCCCACCCGGTCGAGCAGGTTGTGGATCGTGGGCGCCTCGTGGAGCGTCGGCAGCAGATGGCGAAGCGTCACGGCAGGACCTCTGGCGTTGTCACCGGCGTGGAGGGATGAAACGGGGGATGGGGACCGGGACGGGGGACCGCCGACCCCACTCAGGATCGGACGATTCGGCTAGACGGGCGGCCGGCCGACCCCCACCCATTCGAGCATGATGAGACTCGGGCGAAGCCTCGGGCCCCGTCCGTCGCGCCGCTCAAGTCTAGCACGCCCGTTCTGGGATCTGGCGGCCAGGACGGCCCGTCGGACCCCTACGGGTCGACCATGCACCCTGGGTGCCAGGCGGTTTCGGCGACGTGTCACCACACGACCGCAGGGCCCGCGGCGTCCGGCGGCGAACCGGGGAGATGGTGGCGTCGGGCTCGGATCGTCGCCGTCGGAGACCGGAGGGACGGGTGGCACGGGTCGGCACGGTGGCGGGGAGCATCGTCGTGGCGGTTCTTGTCGCGACGGCGGCGGCGGTCGGCCTGCGGGAGATCGACCGCCGGCAGGGACCGCCGATCGTGATCGAAGACCCTCTCGCGGACGCCACGATCGTCGTCAGCGTGGCGGGCGCGGTCGCGTCCCCCGGCGCGTACGACCTTGCCCCCGGCGCCCGGCTGGGGGACGCGCTCGCGGCGGCCGGTGGCCCAGCGGCGGACGCCGAACTGGCGCGGGTCAATCCCGCCGCTCGCGTCGCCGACGGCGAACAGGTGGTCGTTCCGGCCCGCGCGCCGATCGCGGCGGGCCAGGCCGGCGGCGCTGACCGCGCCGCCCCGACGGATTCGGTCCCGACCCAGCTGGCCCCGACGCAGGACCCGGAACACTCAGGCGATGAGCCGGGGCTTGCCGAGCCGAGCGCGCCCGTTGGTCCCCCGTCGGGTGATGGCGCACCGCTCGACCTCAACACGGCGAGCGTCGAGGACCTCGAGGTGCTGCCAGGCATCGGCCCGGCGATCGCGGCGCGGATCGTCACGCGCCGGGACGAGATGGGACCGTACGCGTCCGTCGACGAGCTGGTCGAGATTCCCGGCATCTCGGCGCGGATGGTGGACGATCTGCGTCCCCTGCTCGTCGTCGGCGCTCCGGGATGACAGGCGTCGCGCTCGGACTCGCGTTCCTCGGCGGCGCGGCCGGCGGCATCGGCGCGGTGGCGTTCGTCGCGATCGCCGTCCTCGTGCGAGCGCGCTGGGGACCGGGACGGTTCGCCGACCGCGTCCGCGTGGGAGCCGTGATGGTGGTCGCGGTCGGGCTCGGGACGTGGCGGCAGGCCGCGGTCGACCCGGTAGTCGGACCGGCCTGGGCCGACCTGGCCGACGCCGTGACCGGCACCGTGGCGTCGGTGCCCACCGACGACGGTCGGTGGCAGCGCTTCGACCTCGCCGTGACCCGCTTCCGGACAAGCGAGTCCGAAGAGCCAGGAGAGACTGAGAACGGCTGGGTCGCGGCCCGCGCGCTGCTCCGGGTGACCGCGCCCACGTCGCCCCGGGTAGGCCTCGGGGACGCCCTCTGGATGCGCGGGTCGGTGAGGCCGGTGGAAGACCAGGCGCCGGGGTACCGTGAGTTCCTCAGATCGAGGGGAATCGGGGGGACGGTCTTCGCGTCAGTCGTCGCGATCGAGGCGACCGGTCGTGGCTGGCGCCGGGCGATCGCGGAGGGCGGGTCGCGCTTCACCCGGACGCTGACGCGGGCGGTCCCGGGTGACCGCGGTGCGCTGCTGACGGGCCTGGTGACGGGGGACGATGCGTCCCTCTCCGACCCCCGCCGCGACGCCTTCCGGGCGACCGGGACCAGCCACGTGACGGCCGTAAGCGGCTCCAACGTCGGGCTGCTGGTCGGCGTCCTGGCGGTGACCGGCGGCTCCCTCGGCTGGCGCCGACGTCTCCCCTGGCAGCTGCTGACGGTGTCCGCGGTCTGGGGGTACGCCCTGCTGGTCGGGCTCGGACCGCCCGCGGTCCGGGCAGCGCTCTTCGCCACGGGTGTCGTCATCGCCGGCCGGCTGGGGCGTCGACCCGACGCGCTCACGCTGCTGGTCCTCGGTGCCGCGGCGATGGCCGCGATCCGGCCGGCCGACCTCGACACGCTCTCGTTCCGGCTCTCGACGGTGGCCGCCCTGTCGCTCGCGGTCGTTGCGGACGGTCGGCGACCACGCACGTTGGGAGCGTGGGTCGTCGGCGGGCTGGCCGCCGCCGCGCTGGCCCAGATGGCGACGCTGCCGATCCTGGTGCCGGCCTTCGGCACCGTCGTCCTCACCGGCATCCCGGCGAACCTGCTCATCGGCCCGCTCGTCGCCGTCGCCTTTCCGCTGGCGGCCGCCGCCGGACTCCTCGGTCTGGTCGTGCCGGCGGTCGGGGACGCCGCGGCTGTCGTGGCGGGGCAGGTCGCCGGCACCGTCTTCGCCGTCGTGGATACCCTGGCGATGGGGGGCAGGGGAGACCTGGCGGTTGGGCGCCCCTCGGACGCCGCCTCGGCGGTCGGCGCCGTGTCGGTGCTCGCCTCGCTGACACTGGCGAGCCGAGACGGTCGACGCTGGTCCCGGCGGGTGGCGAAGAGGCTTGGGGTCGCGGCCGGAACGGGCGTGGCGCGGGCGACAGGCGAGGTCCCCCTCGCCGCGTCCGCGGCGGAGCCGGTCGCGTTGACAGGCCCCGATGCTGACGCTATCGTTCCCCGCAATGCCCCCATAGTCTAGCGGCCCAGGACGTCACCCTTTCAAGGTGAAGATCGCGGGTTCGAATCCCGCTGGGGGTACCGCGCTGCCGTCGCCGCGATGCCGGTGGCCCCGGGGCGGATCGGTCCTTCCATCGTTTCCAGTCCTACCCGGCGAGGCGCACGTCGATGCCAGGCGCCGCCGACATCATCCGCCTTCTCGGTCTGCGGCCGCTGCCCGTCGAGGGTGGCTACTACGCCGAGACCTACCGGGCCCCCGGCCCGCCGGGGTCGGATGGTACCCCCGGACGCGCCCAAGCGACGGCCATCTACTACCTCCTGACCCCGGACACCTTCTCGGAGATGCACCGGCTCGCGGCCGACGAGATCTACCACTTCTACCTCGGCGACCCGGTGGAGTTGCTCCTGCTTCCGCCCGACGGCTCGGGAGCGACGGTCACCCTCGGACCGGACCTTGGCTCCGGGATGCGGGTGCAGCAGGTGGTCCGGGCGGGGACCTGGCAGGGCAGTCGCCTCGTCGCGGGCGGCTCCTGGGCGCTGCTGGGCACGACCATGGCCCCGGGCTTCGACCTTGAGGACTACGAGTCCGGCCACGCCGACGCGCTCGCGGCCGCATACCCGGCACACGCCGCCACCATCGGGTCGCTCACGCGCCGCTGAGGCGTTCGGTCTCCGCGATCATCTGCCGCGCCGGGTCGCCCGCCTCGCCCGCCTCGCGGTCCCCGCGTCAGACCTCGCCCCGTGTGGCGCCGCCACCGGGCCGATCCGGGTTCCCGTCGGCGACGCTCGCCCCCTCGACCGATCGGCGCGGGCGCAGGGCTGGGGAGCCTGGGCGCCTCCGCGTTCCGTATCGCGTCGTCTCGCCGAACGACGAATCCGCCCCTGCCGTGGCTGGATCGGCAGGGGCGCGCCGATGCCTTCACCCGCCCGGAACGCGCCGAAGCCATCGCCCGCCCGGGGCGAGACCCGAGGCCAGCGGCCCGGCGACGAGATCGGCCAAGGCCGGGAGCCCACCTGCCGGGCAGCGTCCTGGGCGATCGTCCGAATCAGAAAGACGTAGGTTCGGCGCCTACGGGGCGTCGGGCAGGACGATGCCCGCGGCGGCGAGCTGGGCGGCTACGCGCGCGTTGTTGGCCTCGATCAGGTCGGCCGCTCGATGGTAGGCGATCTGCGCGGTCAGCCTCAGCAGGTCGCCGTAGGCGCCGAGGTGCTCCTCGTCTTCCTGCGCGTCGTCGAGGGCGTCCATCCGGCGCGCGATCTCCGCCCGCAGCTCGTCCTGGCTCAGACCGATCGTCACGCGGTACCTCGCTCTCTGGCATCGGGCGGCGTTGGGTCCTCCCCGGTCGGGCCGGGGCTCGGGGGGAGGCGGTGGTAGATTGTAGCCGCCGGCATGGGTCGGCTCAGCCGTGTCGGAGCGGAGCGGGGTCGCCTCGTGGACATCATCCTGCCGGTCGCCGGCCTCGGGACGCGGTTGCGTCCCCAGACGTGGAGCAAGCCGAAGCCGCTGGTCAGCGTGGCCGGCAAGCCGATCCTCGCCCACGTGCTCGACCGGGTGATGGCCGTTGACCCGGAACAGATGGTTTTCATCACCGGCTTCCTGGGTGACCAGATCGAGGAATGGGCCCGCGCGCACTACGACATGCCGCTCGCCTTCGTCGAGCAGCCCGAGATGCGGGGCCAGTGCGACGCGATCGTCCGCACCCGCGACGTGGTCGCCGGCGACGCCCTGATCCTCTTCCCCGACGCCGTCTTCGAGGCGGACTTCTCGAACCTGGCCGAGGTGGACGCCGACGCGGTGATGTTCACCAAGGAGGTCGAAGACCCGTCCGCCCTCGGGATCGCCGTCGTCGAGGGTGACCGGATCACGCGCCTGGTCGAGAAGCCCAAGGAGCCGATCTCGAACCTGGCGGTGATCGGTATCTACTACGTGAAGCGGATGACCGACCTCTACGCCGCGATCGACGAGCAGATGCGCCGGGGGCTCTCGCTGAAGGGCGAGTACTACATCGCCGACGCCTTCCAGCTGATGATCGACGGCGGGGCCAAGGTCGTCACGGCACCGGTCACCGCCTGGGAAGACAGCGGCACCGTCGAGGCGCTGCTGAGCACCAACCGCTACCTCCTGGACCGCTCGGCACCCGCGACCACGCCGCGAGAGGGGGCTGTGGTGATCCCGCCCTGCGCGATCGCCGACGACGCCGTGCTCGAGCGGGCCGTGGTCGGTCCGTACGCCAGCATCGCGTCGGGCGCGGTGGTGCGCGACGCGGTGGTGCGCGACGCCGTGCTGGAAGCCAGGGCCACGGTGGAAGGGGTCGTCGTCGAGCACTCGATCGTCGGGCGGGGCGCGCGGATCCAGGGGCGGCCGGCCCGGGTCAACGTCGGCGACACCTCCAGCCTCACCCTGTGACGGCGCCGGACGCGGAGGACGCCCCGGCTTCGTCCGGGGAAGGGTGGCTGGAGCTCGCCGTCGAGGTCGACGCCGAGGCGGTCGAGCCGGTTACCGAACTCTTCGCCCGCCACGGCTACAACGAGGGCGTGGTGATCGAGGAGCCGTTCACCCAGGACGGGGACGGCGACAACCTCGCGGTCGACTCCTCGCGGCCGGTCGCGGTGCGAACCTTCGTCGCCGCGGCGGACGTCGGGGACGAGACCCTGGAGGCGATTCGATCGGCGCTCTGGCACCTGGGCCGCCTCCGCCGGGTCGGGGAGCTGACCGTCACTCCCCGCCGCGAGGAGGACTGGGCGAACGCCTGGAAAGCCCACTACCGGCCGGTGCGCGTCGGACGGCGGGTGGTGGTCCGTCCTCCCTGGCAGGTGTACGAGCCGGGGGCCGGCGAGGTGGTCGTGGAGCTCGATCCCGGCATGGCGTTCGGGACGGGCACCCACCCCTCGACCCGGCTCGGGATGTCCGGGATGGAGGACGAGCTCGCCACGCGCCCGGGCGCGACGGTGTTCGACGTCGGCACCGGTTCGGGCGTGCTCGCCATCGCCGCCCTCCTGCTCGGCGCCGGCCGCGTCGATGCCGTCGATATCGAGCCGGTGGCGGTTCGGTCCACCCGCGAGAACGCGGCCCGGAACGGGGTGGCGGACCGGCTCCGGGTCGAAGTCGGGAGTGCCGGGTCAGACGGTCCGTTCCCGAGCGCCTACGACGTGGTCGTCGCGAACATCATCGCCCGGGTTCTGGTCGATCTCGCCCCGGGTGTCGCGGCGGCCGTCGCGCCCGGAGGGTCGCTCGTGCTCAGCGGGATCATCGAGAGCCGCGAGCCGGCCGTGCGTCGCGCCTACGAGGCCGAGGGGCTCGGTTTTGTCCGGCGCGACCAGATCGACGACTGGGTGGGCCTGGTCTACCGTCGGGCGGCCGGGTAGGGCGACGGGGCCCACCGGTCGGCGTCGAAAGCAAGGACGCATTCGCAACCCGGGAGCTCACTGGGGGGCTTCGCGGGTCCGCGGCTGGCAAGTTGTCTGAGCCCCTGACCGCGGGGCTCGACCTCGACCGGGCGAAATCGCCGGCGCGCGCCGATGCCACGGCCGCACAGATGGGGCACGTATTAGGGGTGCTCTCGTCCCTCACCGCCCATCGCGTGAGGCGTTAGCGCGGATGCGGTCGCGGCTATGGGGCAGCGGACGGGCCCGGTCAGCAGACCCGCTTGCGCACCGGATCGGCGCAGCCGGGCCACCGATTGACCCGTTCTGTCGGACGCTCGGACGCACATAACATGGTAGACTCGGCGGAACGAACGCCGCCGTCCGTCCGGGCCGGCGGCGTTGCCACGAGTTGACCCAGACGCCCGGCCGCGCCCCCGCGGCGACCACCCGGCAGGTTCCCGATGCCCGTTGTCAGTCCGCTCTCCCATCGACGCGTCGAGCTCGCGCCTGCTGTGCCGGGCGTCGTCGAGGCGGTCGCCCCCGGGTCACTGGCGGCGCAGCTCGGGTTTGCCCCCGGCGACCGCGTGCTGACGGTCAACGGTCGGCGGATCGAGGATGCGCTCGACTTCCAGTTCCGGGCCCAGGCGGAGGCGGCGACCCTCGAGGTCGAGCGCGCGGGGATCGTCCGGCGACTGGAGCTTGAACTGGAGGGGGACGAGTACTGGGGCGTCACCTTCGCCGACCCGACCTTCGACGGCGTTCGGGTCTGCGAGAACGCGTGTCCCTTCTGCTTCATCAAGCAGATCCCGAAGGGGATGCGGAAGTCGCTCTACGTGATGGACGACGACTACCGCTATTCGATGCTCTACGGCTCGTTCGTGACGCTGACCAACCTCACGGAGGAGGACTGGCGGCGGATCGAAGAGCAACACATCAGCCCGATGCACGTCTCGGTGCACAGCACCGACCCGGAGTTGCGGGTGGCCCTCGTCGGGAACCCGAAGGCGGGCCGGGTGATGGAAGACCTCGCCCGGCTGGAGCGGGCCGGGATCGACTTCCACGCCCAGCTCGTGCTCTGTCCCGGCGTCAACGACGGCGAGGAGCTGGACCGGAGTCTGCGCGACCTCGCCTCCTTCGGCGACCGGCTGCTCTCGATCGCCGGTGTTCCCGTGGGCCTCACCCGCCACGGCCAGGAGCGCCAGAGCAAGCAGCTGCGGCTCTCGCGGACCTGCATGCGGACCCTGCCCGGCAAGCAGATCGCCGTTCGGCGCTACGAGCCGGCGGAGGCCGAAGCGGTGATCGCCCAGGCCGAGGTCTGGCAGGACCGCTTCCGGCGGGAGCGCGGAAGCACCTTCTTCCACCTCGGGGACGAGTTCTACCTGATGACCGGGCGGCCAGTTCCCGATGCCTCGGTCTACGACGGCTTCCCGCAGATCGAGGACGGGATCGGGATCACCCGCCACTTCCTCGAGAACCTCGACGGCTACCTGCGGCGGTCCCGCGCCGGCTCCCTGACCGGGGGCCGAGGGACGGTCGCCTGCGGCACCCTGATCGGCCCGACGATGCGAGAGGCGGTCGATCGGTTCAACGCCCGGAGCGGCGCGGAGCTCGAGGTCGTCGCGGTCGAGAACCGCTACCTCGGTCCGGAGATCACGGTCTCGGGCCTGCTGACAGGCCAGGACCTGCTCTTCTCGCTCGCCGATCGGCCCGCCCACGGTCCGCTCTACATCTCCGACCGGATGCTCTCCGACCGTACCGGGACGTTGCTCGACGACCGCAGCCTGGACGACCTTGCCGCCGAGCTGAGCCGACCGGTGGTCGCGGCGGGAACACTCAACGATGTCGCGCGCGACCTGCGCTCGCGGCGCCCGCGGCGGGCCGCGGCCTGACCCCTATCGGCGAGCCCGAGGTCCACGCGGCTCTGATGCCGCACCCGGGCGGGGTGGTCGTCGCGGTGGTGGCGACGCCCCGCGCTGGCGCGACCTCCCTGGTCGACGTCAACGACGGCGCGCTCCGCGTCCGGCTCGCCGCCCCGCCCGTCGATGGCGCCGCCAACGCGGCCCTCGCGAGGTGCCTCGCGGACGTCTTCGGGGTGGCCCGGAGCCGGGTCGAAGTGCTGTCGGGTCAGCGTGGCCGGCGAAAGCGGGTGCTCGTCCGAGAGGTGTCCGCCTCGGAGGCAACCGCCTCGCTCGCACGCGCCCTGACTCGCGCGTAACCGGGGGCCGGCCGGTCCAGCCGCGTCCACCGGGACACGCCTCGTCCGGCCGAGATGCACCGCATCCCGATGCCCGAGGGAGGGGAGCAGCCGGCGCAGCGGGAAGCGCCGAGCTAGCCGCGGGTAGCTCGCCCCCGCGTACGCCGGGCGACACTCCCGGCGGCGCGGATCCCGAAGCCGGAGACACCGGCCACGGCGTCTCCGGCGACGGCGGTGGGTCGGCGCCGGAACTCGCCGGCGGGTGGGCGATAGCTGTGCATCCGCCAGAACAGGAAGACTGTCTCCCGCATCGCGCGGACGATCACCTTCCAGTTGCCCCCGGTCGCCACGCCGGCGACTCGCGGGTAGTGGTTCACGCCGACCTGCTGGAGGGTGGCGCCTTGGCGTCGGAGCTTGGCCTGCATCTCGGTGTTGATCAACGCACCCGGCGCCGTGAGCTCGATCGAGCGCAGCATCGGCCCGTTCAAGACCTTGAAGGCGCAGTCGATATCGCGGAGGTGGATCCCGAAGAGGACCCGGACCACCACGTTGAAGACCTCCGCGTTCAGCTTGCGGACGAACGGATCGTTCCGCTCCCGGCGAAAGCCGGCCACGATGTCGAAGTCGGCGACGAACGGGCTGAGCAGCGCCAGGTCGGCGATGTCGAACTGGCGATCGGCGTCCATGAACATCACGGAGTCGCCGGTCGACGCGGCGAAGCCGCTCGTCAGGGCCGCCCCGTAGCCCCGGTTCGTCGGGTGGTGGACCACCTTGACGGACGGGTACTGGCGGGCGAGCTCATCGACGATCTCGCCCGTCCGGTCGCGGCTCCCGTCGTTGACCACGATGATCTCGAACTCGTCGGCGAAGCGGGGCAGCGCCGTCAGCGCCTCGGCGACGACGATCCCGATGTTGGCCTCCTCGTTATGGGCCGGAAGGACCACCGAGAGGCTGCCCGGAAAGCGGACCGGGGGCCGGGAGAGGAGTCCACCGGTCCGCGTGACCCCCGCCGGTGACGGGTCGGCGTTCCCCGAGCCGTCCACCCTTGACGCCTCACTCACTCTGGGCGCCCGACTGTCCCTCCATGTCGGGGCTCACGTAGTAGACGTTCCCGTGGGCCGGGAAGTGGGTGTAGAACTTCCGGGTGTAGAGTTCCTCGCCGTTCCGATCGTAGACCTCGCGGGTGAACCAGACCTCAAGACCGGGCGTCGGCGCCTCGGTGTGCTGGACGGTGCCCGGCTCCAGGTTCGGGTTGACGATCTCCAGGTCCGCCGCCGGCGGGATCGGCGCGCCCTGGCCGGTCTCGGAGAACTTGACCTCGTAGCCGAGGTCGGCGCCGTAGATCTTCACGATGGCGTAGGCGCCGTCGGCCCACGACTCGATCAGCATCCAGGAGTCGGACGGGTTCTCGAACCGGAAGTCGCTCCAGGTCGACGGGTCGTCGCCCCACTGGAGGATGGACGCGTCGTAGCCGGGGCCCCAGCCGTCGCGCTCGTAGTTCTCCAGCCGCGAGGTGTGGGGCGTCCACTCCGTGATCGGCAGGCCGCCCTGCAGCGCCGCGCGGAAGATGGTCGTTGAGATCTGGCAGATGCCTCCGCCGATGTCCCGGCCGACCCGCTCGCCGACGAGGACCGCCGCCTCGACGTAGCCCTTGTCCTCGGTGATCGCGCCGATCGCCCCGTTGAAGCTGAACTCGCCGTGCGGGGGGACCAGCGTGCCGTTCAGCAGCGTCGCGCCGACATCGATGTTCGTCGCCCGCTGGGGGCTCGAGCCGATGTAGTTGGAGTCGCCGCGCGCGATCTCCGTGGTGATCCCGAGCGCCCCAAGGTTGTCGCTATCGACCTGGGGATTGATCTCGTTGACCGGGATCTTCACCGTTCGGTGGTCGCCGAGAACGCTCTCGGCGACGGCGGCGGCGAACGCCTTCGGCTTGAGCTCGTACCCGACGCTACTGTCGGTCAGCGCCACCACCCCGCCCGTGCCGTCCCACGCCACCGTGGCGTCAACGGGGTCCTCGTAGACCTGCCCGGCGTACCGCTCGGAGAGCCAGGCCGCGAGCTTCTCCTGGTCGAGCCCGACGGTGACGGCGTCGGCCCCCGTCTTCTCGGGCACGACGCCCTGAACGATGAACGGCGCCAGCTCGGCCGGCTCCAGATCCCAGGACTGGTCCCCGAACGAGACCTTGACCGGCTTTGCCAGGGCGGCGGTCGCCACCGACCGCGCGGGCGCGAGGTCGCCGGTACGAACCGCCGGCACGATGAAGGTGACCGGGAGTTCCTCGGCGATCGGGACGAGCGAGCCAAGGGCGGCGAGCACCCGCGCCCGCGCCGCTGCCCGGTCGACGACGACCCCTTCCTCCTCGGGCACGATCGAGACGTCGGTCCCCTTGACCTGCAGGTAGGCGTCGTGGGGGCGGATCCCGAGCTGCGCGTCGACGCTCGTGAACCAGGCGTCGAGGGTCGCATCATCGAGGCGGATCGGCAGCGGCAGCGTCTGGTCCTCGCGGAGGAGGTTCCCGGTCGCCCGCAGGCGCGTTCGCGGGTCGTCCTCCCGCCCCAGCGCGTAGGCGCCGTCGAGGGCGGCATCGACATCGACCGTGGCGCCGAGTTCGGCCAGGGTCGGCGTGAACACCTGACCACCGTAGGTGAAGGCGATCGTGCCTTCTTCGAGCGTCGTGGCTCGCGCGTCGAGGGCGGCGCGGGCTTCGCCCTGGTCGAGCCCGCCGAGCGAGACATCCGCGACCTGGACCGCCGGGTAGATCCGATCACCGTAGACGGCCCGGAAGCCGAGCAGGCCAACAACCATGGTCAGGAGCAGCGCCGCCGAGACGCCCGCCGCCCGGGGGCCGAGCGCCGCCAGCCGGCGCAGCAGAGCGCGTGGATCGGCGGCCGCCCGGTCGTGCCCCGTCGGGCGGCCGTTCGCGTCGAGCTGGGGTGAGGCCGGGACGGCGAGCGGGCGGAGCCGGGGCCGCGCCCAGGCCGGAACGGTCGGCAGCGACGAAGCCATGGTTCGCGGTCGCAAGGGGCCCTTCTCCGTCTCGTGATCGTTGGCGGCGCGGCCGCAAAACCGGGGCGAGGGCCGCGGTCAAGGCCCCCCATCGAATCCAAGAGCCGACCCCGGCGCGGAGGGGGGCGGTCAGGTGGAGAGCTGGAGCTTGACGCGCCCGAATTGTACGACGTCTCCGGCCTGGACGCCGGTGGGCACGCGGACCGGCTGACCGTTGACGAACGTGCCGTTCGTACTCCCGAGATCGCGCACCCACCAGGTGCCCCGCTCGTGGATCAGCTCGGCGTGCTCGGCCGAGACGAACGGCTCGTCGATCTCGACGGTGCATTCTGGCCGGCGGCCCACCAGCGACGTGGGGTGCAGCACGAAGACCGTTCCCTGCCCGAGTCCCGACTCACCGCCGTCCAGCATCGTCAGCCGCCCGACGACCGACCGGGCCGGCTCCTGGGGCGCGGTGCCGAGCGTTCCGATGGCGATCAGCTCGCGCAGCTGGACCCGCACGATCTGGTAGAGGAAGAAGTAGAGGAGGAACGCGAAGAGCACCCGCAGCAGCAGCAGGAACCAATCGGCGGGCAGGCCGCTCCAGTTCGGCAACTCCAGGTCTGGCATCGCCGGCGCCGCTACCGACCGTTCGGTTCGAACGGCAGCATCTGGGCCTTCAGCGTTCCGAAGGCGACCTCGTCGCCGACGCCGACCGGGTGGGAGCGGATCGCTTTGCCGTTCACCCGGGTGCCGTTGGTGCTGCCGAGGTCGACCAGCCGCAGCTGGGCATCGAGGTACTCGAACCGGGCGTGGTGGCGGGAGACCTCGCCCGAGTCGAGGACGACGTCGTTGTCCAACGACCGACCGACCGTGGTCACGGGCTTCCGGATAATGACCTCTTCGCCCTTCTGGGGGCCGCCGACGAAGCGGATCCGGACCGGCGGCACCCCCGTCGTCTCCCGGATGACCCGGTAGACCTCCGTCCGCTGGATGGCTTCCTGCTCCGGCTCGCCGAAGTCGGGGCGGTCGGCGATCGCGGCGGCGACCCGGATCGACCGCCGCGGCACCCGATCGTCGGCGGCGATCTGCACCCGGGTCCGGTCGACCAGCGTGAACCCGCGCTCCGCCGCGACCTCGGCCAGCCACGCCTCCATCTGCCTGGAGAGGGCGGTGACGTAGTCGACGAAGAGGACCATGTCCTGCGGGTGCATGGTGACCCGATAGTCGTTGGGGACGAGGGTGGCGTCAACGGAGACGACCTGGTGTCCCAGCATGGCCCGTTCGAGCTTGCGCCCGATCTCGGCCGGCTGCACCGGGCTGCGGAAAAGCCGCCCGATGGACCCTTCCATCAGGCGCTCAAAGGACTGCTCGAAGCGATCGAGGATGTTCACGCGTGGGCCCCGAGCCGAGCGAGCACGCGGGCCCGCCGCCCTTGTGGCGACGGCGGGACCCGGCTCGTGGAACGCCGTCCCCCGGCCGCGCCCGACTCCTCCGAGCCGGGTCGACGGGCCGCGGCGACCGACCCTCTGGGCATTATATGGACCGCCTGAACGGCCGGTCAACGCGCCCGACCGACCCGGGCCCGTCCGCACGGGATGGCGAATCGGAGGTTGCGGTGGCACCCCGGGCCGTTACGCCGACGGCATCGAAGGGCTCGTCGAAGCCGAGCCAGTCGGCCGGTCGGCGCGCCACCGCGCGATACAGGGCGTGGTACAGGGCGTAGACCTCGAGGGCGAACGGGAGATAGCCGCCGTAGCCGAGCAACGGCATCTCGAAGACCTTCAGGCCGCCGGCATAGGGCACGTCGTAGACCCACTTCGGGTTCGCGCCGATGTTCCACATCTCCCAGAAGAAGCCGCAGGTGATCCCCGCCAGGAACAGGACCCAGACGGTGTCCCACCGCCCGCGCGCCACCTGGGCGGAGAGGCTGCCGGCGCCGGCGAGGTTGTTGAGCGGGTCGGTGAGGAAGAACAACCCCAGCCAGACCAGCGGGAACGCCTGCCGGGGAAAGAGCAGGGTGAGCACCAGCATCGCCGCCCCGGCCGCCGCGACTCCCAGCAAGCCTCGCCGGCCGAGCGGTAGCGCGAGCCACCGCCGCTCGCGGCTGAGGGCCGGCAGGGAGCGATAGAGCGAGGCGGTCTCGAACATCGCCGGGATCACGGTCGAGAACGCGAGCGACGCCAGCGCCACGTACTCGACTCGACTCTGCTCGTAGGAGAAGACGTAGCGCCAGTTCCCGAGCCGGACGTTGAAGGCCTCGAAGAGCCACCAGAGCGGCGCCGAGGCGACGAAGAGCCAGGCGAAGCGGCCCGGGGAGCGCGTCAGCAGGGACGTGCCGGTCCGGCGGAACACCAGCCCGTCGACGACGAGGATGTAGCCGACCCAGAGCGGCGTGAACATGTAGCGATGGACGGGGTCGAGGTTCGACCAGGCCAGCGGCCAGGCTACCGCGACCAGGGCGAGTCCCGCCAGCAACTGCGGTGGGAAGCGGCGCGGCGCCGAGACTGCGCCGACGGCTGTCGTCGTCATCGGTTCTCCAGGAGCAGCAGATCGACCCGGCCGGCGGGCAGCTTGCCGACGCCCCGGAGAGGCCGTCGCAACGGCGTGTCCTCCGCCCTCCCGCGTCCGGGCACACGATTGTCCGGGGAGCATCGCGGGCCGCTGGTATGATCGGACGACGCGTGCCACCGCCCAGCCCGTGAGGAGCTCTCCGACTTTGCCTTCTGAGCCCGCCGGTAGCGTCGCGCCGCCTCCTCGCCGGGCGGTGCGCATCGGGCCGTCGATCCTCTCGGCCGACTTCCTCCGCCTGGGCGAGCAGATCGCCGCCGCCGAGGCCGGGGGGGCTGATTTTATCCACGTCGACGTGATGGACGGCCGGTTCGTCCCCAACATCTCCATCGGGCTGCCGGTGCTCGAGGCGGTCCGCGCGGCGACCGACCTGCCCGTCGACGTCCACCTGATGATCGTGGAGCCGGAGCGGTACGTCGATCGGTTCGTGGCGGCCGGTGCCGACAGTCTGACAGTCCACGTCGAGGCGTCTCCCCACCTCCATCGGACGCTGCAGCAGATCGCGGAGGCGGGGGCGCTCCCGGGCGTCACCCTCAACCCGGCGACGCCCCTCGCGGCGATCGAGGAGGTGCTGCCGATCGTCCGCCAGGTCCTCATCATGAGCGTGAACCCGGGGTTCGGCGGCCAGACGCTGATCCCGGCCGCCCTCGACAAGATCGCCCGCCTGCGGGCGGCCCTCGACCGGGTTAATCCGACCTGTCCGATCGAGGTCGACGGCGGCGTCAAGGCGAGCAACATTCGCCGGGTCGTGGAGGCGGGCGCCGAAGCGATCGTGGTCGGCTCGGCGGTCTACGCCCCGGGCGTGGACGCCGCCGAGGCGATGACCGCGCTGCGCCGGGCGCTGGCCTAGGGACGGATCCGACCGACATGCCGTGGACTAGCGTCGCACCGGCTGGTCCCGTCGCGGTCGGCCGAAGGAGACTTCTGCCCGACCCTTGAGGTTGTCCGACCCTCAGATGGAGCCGGAGGGATCAGGGGGCGCGGTGACGGCCGCGCGCGCTCAGGGCGGACCTCGAGGTCGGGGGCTCGGACGCAAGGCTGTCCGGGCCGGCCGCGTGCCCGCTGGGCGAAGCGCCGGCGATCACCCGGATCCCGTCCTCGTGGGTGCCGACGCGCCGTGCGCCTCCTGGCCGAGGTCGGCGGCGGTGCGGACGGGCCGACCGGGCGTCGATCTGGCGCCGGACGGTCAGATCTCGTCGCCGCCGTCGTCTCGCAGCAGGCGGACCGGGATCAAGGCGACGAGGGCGAGGACGGCGGCGGCGAGGAACGTCTCCCGGACGACCTGGATGCTGAGCGGGATCGCGAAGTCCTCGACGAAGCGCTGCTGACGGATGAAGAAGTCCGCGGTCGACTCGCCCGCGGCCTGGACCACCGGGTCGAGCCTCCCCGTCAGCGCCTGGAGCCGGTTGACGCCCGCCGCGGTCAGGCCGGAGATGCCGATGGTCATCCCGAGCAGGCGGAAGACGATCGTCAGCCCGGCGGCGATCCCCCGCTCCCCGGCGGGGACCGCGTCGAGCACCGTCGCGCCGAGCGGGGCGATCACCATGCCGAACCCCGCGCCGCTCAGGATCAGCCCGGGGATCATCCAGGGGTACCGATCGTCGCCGAGGCCGAGCCAGATCGCGGCGTAGCCCACCGCGACGAGCACCAGACCCATGGCGGCGGTGCCGCGCTCGCCAAGGCGACCGGTGAGGACCCCACCCAGAAAGGAGAGGACGGCCATCAGCAGCGTGAACGGCGCCAGCATCAGGGCGCTGATCGCGCTGACCCGGTCGCTGGCCACGAGCAGCGCCACCACCAGCGGCACGTCGACCATGGCCACGATCAGCGCCGCGCCGACGAGGAAGTTGGCGGTCAGCGCCGCGCCGAACCGCCGTCGCCGGAACAGCGAGAGCGGCAGCACCGGGACAGACGCCCGGCGCTCCCGGAGGAGGAAGCCGGCACCAGCGGCGATCGCGCCGCCGAGCAGCGGCCAGACGAACCCGGCGAGCGGGTTCTCGGTGCCGCCGAGGGCGCGCGTGCCCTGCTCGAGTGCCCCGCCGAGCTCGCCTCCCGACGAGAGCGCCAGGTTCAGGGGCACCAGCGTCGCCGCCAGCAGCAGGGTGCCGAGGACGTCGAGGCGGCGAAGCCCAGTCCGGGACGTGACCGTGACGCGGGGCAAACCGCGCGTGGTCAGCGCGATCGCGACCGCGGCGGCGAGGCCCAGCGGCACGTTGACCCAGAAGACCCAGCGCCACGGGTCGGAGGTCGACACCAGGCCGACCAGGACGGCACCCCAGATCGGGCCGAGCACCCAGCCGAGGGTGTCGATGGCGCCGACCAGCCCGATGGCGGCGGTCCGGCGGGCGCGCGGCAGCAGGTCGCCGACCAGCGCCATGGTCACCGGGAGCAGCGCGCCGCCGCCGGCGCCCTGGACCGCCCGCCCGACGATCAGGCTTCCCAGGCCGTCGGCGTAGGCGCACCAGACGGAGCCAAGGAGGAAGACGGCCAGCGAGAGCTGAAAGGCCACCGGCCGTCCGACCAGGTCCGAGAGCCGGCCGACGATCGGGATCGCCACCACGTAGGCGATCAGGTAGCCGTTGACTACCCAGATGTAGCGGTCGACGTCGGCGGTGTTGATGCCGAGGTCGAGGATGATCTGGGGCAGGATCGTGGCGATGACCGTCAGGTCCAGGGCGCCGATGAACACCGCCGCGAGCGCGGCGGCGAGCGCCGCCCGGGGCGCTCGCTCGATCGGCGCTGGCCCGCCCGGCGAACCGTCGCGCGCCGCGCTGGCGGCGGCGACCGGGCCGCCGACAGGGGCCGCGCCACCCGGCTGTCCGGTGGTCGGTGCCGGCAGGGTGCGGGTCATCAGATCGGCGGCTCGATCGTCACCGGCTCGTTGATGCGGGAGAGGTCGAGCGTCCACGTGGCGGGGTCGTCGGTGTCCGGGTTCGGCTGCTCGGCCACCGTGGCCCGAAGCGCATCGCCGGTCTCGCGGTCGACCCAGACCTCGATCACCACCTCAGACCCGCCCATCGTCCCGGCCGTGACCGGGCCGATCACCTCCTGCGAGACGGTGGCGCGGACGTGGGTGGCGTCGCGGCCGTTGATCTCCTCGTCGCCGACGGTCTCCGGGTTGGTTGCCTGCAGCAGCACCGGCCCGAGCCCGGTCTGCTCGTCGAACAGGACTCGGGGGTCGTACCCGATCTCCGCCGGGGCCGTCACCCAGTCTCCGGTGACCAGGTCTGTGGTCCAGTTCTGGTCGCCGACGGTGATCAGGTTGATAGTCACGGTCGCCAGGCCGCGCAGGCTGGCGTCGAAGCTCGCACGGACCCGGTCGGGCCGGAGCAGGTCGCCCTCGGCGCTGAGAAGCTGGATCGTCTCGCCCTCGTCGATGTAGGTCGTGCCGTCGACCTCGAGGGTGAAGTGGGCCGACTGCGTGTCGGCCAGCCGCTGCGCCGCGCGGGCGAGGGCATCGCCGGCGGGTGTCGACGGGCGAGGGGTGGGGGAGGCCGCTGCACCCGGCGATGCCACCGGGGTCGCCGGGGTCGCCGGCGTCGCGTCCTGGGCGACGGTCCCCGTTCGCCCCACGACGAGGAGGGGCAGGGTCGAGAGGACGACCAGCAGCGTGAGCGACAGAGGCAGCGGTCGGCGGGCGCGGCGCGCGGGGTGTCGCACCTGGGGTCCTTTCGGAGCAGCCACTCGCTGGACGCGGGCGGCCGAATCGGGACGGGCGGGGTCCTGGCGGCCGTCCGAGTGTAGCACCGGGCCGGGGCCACGCCGGACGATCGGCCGGAGTCCACTCGGGTAACCGTGCTAGTATCCGCGCCCATGAGCGACGATCCTAGCTAGCCGTTGGCCGACGCGCGCTGCGCGCCGTTTTCCCCGTTCTTGTATGGGTTCCCGATGTCGGCCCCACCCGGCGTCGCACCAGTCGATCTGAGGGAGTGGCCCCGCGTGGACCTGGCGACGGTCGGGACGACCGAACCACAGTTGAAGATCTCCGTTGGCGCCGCGACCGACACCGGGGGGCGTCCCGACAACGAGGACGCGGTCCTGGTCGGCGACCTGCCCGCGGTGGCGACCGGCGAGGATGCGGCGCCGGCGGGGGTGCTGATGGCCGTCGCCGACGGCATGGGTGGCCACCTCAAGGGCGAGGTGGCGAGCCACCTGGCGATCGATACCCTCCAGGCGATGGTCGGCAACGCCGTCGGGCCCGACACGGCCCTGATGCTGAAGCAGGCGTTTCGGAAGGCCAACGACGCCATCTACGCCAGCGCGCAGGGCGAAGGCACCGGCGAGACCATGGGCACGACCCTGGTGGTCGCCGCGATGCGCGGCAAGTACGCGACCATCGCCAACGTCGGCGACAGCCGCGCCTACCTCGTCCGCGCCAACCGGCTGACCCAGATCACCCAGGATCACACGCTCGTCGCCGAGCAGGTGGCGCAGGGGACGATCAGCCGCGCGCAGGCGAAGGACAGCCCGCACCGCCACATCATCACCCACGCCCTCGGCCACCGGCCGAAGCTGGACCCGAAGATGCCGAACATCTTCGAACTGACGATGCTGCCGGAAGACCGGCTGGTGCTCTGCAGCGACGGCTTCAACGACGTGGTCGGCGAGGAGGACTTCGTCCGCGTCCTGCTCGCGGAAGAGCCGGACTCCGCCGTGCGGCACCTGATCGACCTCGCCAAGGAGCGGGGGACAAGCGACAACGTCTCGGCGGTGGCGGCCAAGTTCATGCCGGCGACGGTGGCACCGGCGCGTCCTATGGCGACCGCGGGCGCCGCCGGCGGGCTGGGTGGGCTCGTCGTTCCCCTGCTGGTCTCGCTCGCGGTGATCGTCTTCATCGCGGCCGTCCTGCTGATCCTGACGCTCGCGTAGCGGCGGGCGGACCCGCGATGACCGAGCCGACGCCTGGTGGGGACGGGGTGCCGATCCCGGTCGGGGTGATCGACGCGCACACCCACGCCTTCCCCGCGGAGGTCATCGCTCGGCGGGCGGCGACGGCCGCCGCCGAGCCGTGGTTCGCCGCCCTCTACGGCAACGGGCGGGCGGTGCTCGCGTCGGCCGACGACGTGCTGCGGAGCATGGACGGGGCGGGCGTGGCCCGGAGCGTCGTCTGCGGCTTCCCCTGGCGCGACCTCGGGCGCTGCCGGGCTCACAACGACGACCTCGCGGCGGCGGCGATGGCGAGCGGCGGGCGGCTGGCCTGGCTCGCGACGGTGCCGCCGGCGGCGGGACCGGCCGCCGCGGCCGAGGCCGACCGGGCGTTCGCCCTCGGTGCGGCCGGCGTCGGGGAGTTGAACGGGGACGCCCAGGGCTTCGACCTCTGCCGGCGAGGGGACCTCGCCGACCTCGCCGAATGCTGCGTCGCCGCCGGGCGGCCGGTGCTGGTCCACGCCAGTGAGTCGGTCGGGCACGGTTACCCGGGGAAGGGGACGGCCACGCCCGAGAAGTTGCTGGCCTTCGTGGCGGCCTTCCCGGCGCTTCGCGTCGTCTTCGCGCACTGGGGGGGCGGCCTGCCGTTCTACGAGCTGATGCCAGAGGTGCGACTGGCCTGCGTCAACGTCGCCTACGACACCGGCGCCTCCACCTACCTCTACCGGCCGGCGGTCTTCCGAACGGTCGTTGATCTGGTCGGCGCCGACCGGGTGCTCTGGGGGTCCGACTATCCCGTGCTGCGCCAGGACCGCTTCCTCCGGCGGACCCTGGCGGCGGGCCTCACCGAACCGGAACTCGAGGCCGTGCTCGGCGGATCGGCACGGCGGGTCTACGGGCTCCCGCCCCTGTCGACCGAGGTCGCCCAGGTGGGTGACCACGGACCCGGCGCCGTGGGACGCCCGTGATCGCCGGCCTCCGGGGGACCGTCGCCGCGAAGCTCCCCGACGCGCTGCTGGTCGACGTCGGGGGGGTGCTCTACCGCGTCGGCACCAGCACGACGACCCTCTCCGAGGCCGGCGACCTCGGCGCCCCGATCGAGCTACGCACGCACCTCTTCGTCCGTGAGGACCAGCTCAGCCTCTACGGGTTCGCCCGCGCGGACGAGCTCGCGCTGTTTGAGGTCCTGATTGGGGTGACCGGGGTGGGGCCGCGGCTCGCCTGCGCGATCCTCTCCCGGATGCCGGTCGATGTCCTCTACAGCGCGATCGCCAACGAGGGCGTCGATCTGCTCGCGACCGTGCCCGGGGTGGGCAAGAAGACGGCGGCGCGGCTCGTCCTCGAGCTGCGGGGTAAGCTGCCCAGCCCCCCCGCGGGCACCCCGGCACCGGCCGCCGCCCGGGCCGACGACGACGAGGTGATCGCCGCCCTCCGCTCGCTGGGCTACACCGTCGCCGAGGCCCACACCGCGGTCCTGCGGAGCGGCGGCGCCGAAGGCGCGACGGTCGAGGAGCGGGTCATCGCGGTGCTCCGCGAACTCGGTGCGGTCTGACGGCCGGTCGGACACCTCCTGCTTCGGGAGCCGCCGTGATACCGAAGCCGGACGATCGGTGATGTCGTCGGGGGCGTGAGGACGGGTAGGACCGCCCGGGTACGTCCCAAAGTCATCGCGAATCGGGCTGAGCGGCAGAGGGATCGGCGCCTGATCGTCCCCGCGTCCACCCTGGGCGAGCCCCGGGCGCGGGCACGATCCCGGCTGAGGTCACGCCGGGCGAAGAAGCGGCGACCACCCGGGTTCGGTGTGCGACGGCAATTCGCAGGGCCTCCGCCCGTCGGCAAGCGCAGCGGCGGAACCCCGGCTGCTCGCGGCGGCCGGCCCTGGCGGGCGCGTTCGACGTGGCGACCAGCCGGTTACCGCGCTTCAACCAGTTCCGTCCGGTTGCCAAACGGGTCGTCGACGTGGAAGCGGTCGAACCCGTCGAGGGGCATGTCTTCCTGGGTCCGGTGGCCGGCGTCGATGAGCCGGTCGCGGAGCGCGTTCAGGCCCTGGACTTCGAGCGCGACGTGGGCCTTGGTCGCCGGCCGGAACGCCGGGTCGACCCCGAGGTGGAGCTGGAGGTTGCCGGTCTCGAACCAGACCCCGCCGCGGGCGCGCAGCGCGGCCGGCTTCGCGACCTCCCGCAGCCCGAGGATCTCGCCGTAGA
>CADCWG010000072.1 GCA_902806335.1 uncultured Thermomicrobiales bacterium
CGCGGCCCCGAGGGCCGCCGCGGTTGCCCGCCCGGACGCGTCGGCGCCCGGCCGCGGCGACCCGCCGCCAAGGTCATGGCCGCCGCCACTGGCGGCCGTCGCGCTCCAGCAGCGCGTCCGCCGCCTCCGGCCCCCAGGTCCCCGCGTCGTAGGGCTGGACCGGGCTGATCCCGTTACCCCACGCGTCGAGGATCGGCTGCATTAGGCTCCAGGCCGCTTCGACCTCGTCGCGGCGGGCGAAGAGCGTCGGGTCGCCGAGCATCGCGTCGAGGAGCAGGCGCTCGTAGGCGTCGGGCCCCGCCTCGCCGAACGAGGCGCCGTAGAAGAAGTCCATCCGCACCGTGCGGAGGTGGGTCGTGGGTCCCGGCACCTTGGCCGCGAAGCGGAGCGCGATCCCCTCGTCGGGCTGGATCCGCATCGTGAGCACGTTCGGCGTCGGGTCGAGGTCGCCGGTGTTGCCACCCGTGCGGAACATCAGGTGCGGCACCGGCTTGAACTCGATCGCGATCTCGGTCACGCGCCGGGGCAGCCGCTTGCCGGTGCGGAGGTAGAACGGGACGTTCGCCCAGCGCCAGTTGTCGATCTCCAGCTTGAGCGCGGCGAAGGTCTCGGTGTTCGAGCCGGGGACGACGCCGCGCTCCTGCTGGTAGCTGCCGACCTCGCGGCCGCCGCTGAAGCCGGGCACGTACTGGCCGCGGATCGCCCGCTCGGCGACCATGTCGCCGCTCGGGGCGACGACCGACCGGAGCACCTTGACCTTCTCGTCGCGGACCGCGTTGCCGTTGAAGAAGGCCGGCGGCTCCATCGCGACGACCGTGAGCAGCTGCAGCATGTGGCTCTGGACCATGTCCCGCAGCGCGCCGGCCTCCTCGTAGTAGCCGCCCCGCCCCTCGACGCCGATCGACTCGGCGGCGGTGATCTGGACGTGGTCGACGTAGGAGCGGTTGAAGACCGGCTCAAACAGGATGTTGGCGAAGCGGAACGCGAGGACGTTCTGGACGGTCTCCTTGCCCAGGTAGTGGTCGATCCGGTAGATCTGGCGCTCGCTGAAGACCGAGGCCATCTCCTGGATCAGCCCGCGGGCGCTGACGAGGTCGCGCCCAAACGGCTTCTCGACGACCACCCGGTGCCAGCTCTGGCTCGGGTCGGCGTAGATGTCCTGGCGCTGGGCGGCACCGGAGGCACCGAGGTTGGCGATGATCGGCGGGTAGTAGCTGGGCGACGTCGCCAGGTAGAAGAGGCGGTTGCCGTTGGCCCGCCGCTCCTGGTCGATCTCGCCGAGCCGTTGGTCGAGCGCGGTGTAGGTGGCGGGGTCCTTGAAGTCACCCCGGACGTAGAACAGGCCGCGCGCGAAGTAGTCCCAGCCCTCATCGGTGACCGGCGTCCGGGCCGATCGGCTGATTGCCTCCCGCATCTCGCGGCGGAAGTCGTCGTCGCTCCAGTCCCGGTGCGAGACGCCGACGATCGAGAACCCTTCGGGCAGCGGGTGGCCGACCGCGAGGTCGTAGAGCGACGGCATCAGCTTGCGCTGGGTCAGGTCCCCGGTGACGCCGAAGATGACCATCACGCAGGGGTCGGGGACGCGCTCAAGCTGGAGCCCGGCTCGGAGCGGGTTGAGATCCGTGGCCGTGAGGCGCCCGTCCTGGTCGAGCGGCGCGCTCAGGTAGTCCTGGTCCTGGGCGCCGTCACCCTGGGCCGGAAGGACGACCGGGGGCGCGGCGGTGGTGTTGCTCATAGTGTGGTCGGTCCCTTCGGTCGGCGGTCCGGTCGTCGGCGCCGGGATGGTGTCAGGGTGTAAGGAGCCGGCAGCGCGCGGTATGTCGGCGTGCGGAAGCGTCGCTGCGGCAGCAGAGCGAGGAGGGGCCAAGCGAACGCCAGAAGGCGTGGCCCGTCGCGATTCGTCGCAGACGGCGGACCACCGGCGGTCGTCCCGTCGACGCGCCGCGACCGCGTGGGCCGGGAGGGCCGGCCCTCCCGCCCCGGCGGTGCGGGAGGGCCGTGCCCGGGCTAGTAGTCCGACCGCTCGGCGGTGTCCGGTGCCCGCTCGCCGGCGTCCTCGACCTCGCCGCGCAGCTCCGCGGGGGCGACCGCCGCGCCGACGACGGCGGACGAGCCGGCGTCCGGCATGGTGGCGGGGAGGTCGGCACGGTCGCCCTCCCCCTCGCCGCCCGCCCAGAGCGGCCGCTCGGACGGGACGGACTCGACCGTCTCGGCGGTGCCGACGTCCGTCCAGACGGTGTGGAACGTGCCCTCGCGGTCGGTCCGCTTGTAGGTGTGGGCACCGAAGTAGTCGCGCTGGCCCTGGATCAGGTTGGCCGGCAGGCGCTCCTGGCGGTAGGTGTCGACGTAGTCGAGCGCCGCGCTGTGGGCGGGGCAGGGGATGCCGCGGGCACGCGCGACCTGGATCATCGTGCGGACGCCGGTCATGCTGGCGTTGACCGTCTCGGTGATCGCCGGGGCGAGCAGCAGGTTGTCCAGCTCACGCCCGGCGTCGCCGTCGAACGCCTCGCGGATCGGGTCGAGCAGCTTCGCCCGGATGATGCAGCCGCCCTTCCAGATGCGGGCGATCTCGGCCAGGTCGAGCCCGTAGCCGTAGGTGTCGGAGGCCGCCCGGAGCAGGGCCATGCCCTGGGCGTAGGACGAGACCTTGGCGAAGTAGAGGGCGTCCTCGAGCGCGTCGATCAGGCGCGCCTTGTCGGTCGCGTCCTCCAGCAGCAGCGGCGGGGTTGAGAGGACCCCGTCGGCGGCCTGCCCGTCCGTCACCGCCCCGGCGTCGTGCTCGGGGCCGCGCAGCACCGCGCTCGCCCGCACCCGCTCGGCCTTGCGCGACGACATCGAGCGGGCCGCGACCGCGGCGTCGATGGTCGGCACGGGCGTCCCGAGTTCGAGCGCGTTCTGGCTGGTCCAGCGCCCGGTGCCCTTCTGCTCGGCCTGGTCGAGGATCACGTCGACCAGCGGCTGCTTGGTCTCGACGTCGACGAAGGCGAGCACCTCGGCGGTGATTTCGACCAGAAAGCTGGCGAGCTTGCCCTCGTTCCAGCGCCGGAAGACCTCGGCCATCTCCGGGGCGGTCATCCCGAGCGCCCGCCGCATGACGTCGTAGGTCTCGGCGATCAGCTGCATATCGCCGTACTCGATGCCGTTGTGGACCATCTTCACGTAGTGCCCGGCGCCGCCGGGACCGACGTGGGTGACGCACGGCCCGGCCTCGGTCTTGGCGGCGATCGCCGTCAGCATCGGCTCGAGCTCGGCGTAGGCTTGGGCCGGGCCGCCCGGCATCAGGCTCGGCCCCCAGAGCGCGCCCTCCTCGCCGCCGGAGACGCCCATCCCGACGAAGCGGAGGCCCCGCGCCTCGAGCTCCTTCGAGCGCCGCTCGGTGTCGGGGAAGAACGAGTTGCCGCCGTCGATCAGGATGTCCCCGGGCTCCAGGTAGGGCTCGAGCTCGGCGATCACCGCGTCGACCGGCGCGCCCGCCTTAACCATCAGGAGAATGCGGCGTGGCCGGGCGAGGCTGGCGACGAAGGCGGGAATGTCGAAGGCGCCCTGGATCCCGGTGCCGGCGGCCGCGCCGTCGAGGAAGGCGTGGGTGCGGGTCTCGGTCCGGTTGTAGACCGAGACCTTGAAGCCGTTGCGGTCGACGTTGCGGGCGAGGTTCTCC
Source organism: uncultured Thermomicrobiales bacterium (assembly GCA_902806335.1). Taxonomy (GTDB): domain Bacteria; phylum Chloroflexota; class Chloroflexia; order Thermomicrobiales; family UBA6265; genus CADCWG01. Next base: position 3,659 of record CADCWG010000072.1, read on the forward strand.
CCCATCACGCCGAGGCCGACGAGCCCAAGCTGGGCGTCGCCGCTGGGCGCCTCGGCGGCGGGGGCGGGGGCGACGGCGGTCGCGCTCGTGGTCGGGGCGGCCGGGTCGGAGGTGCTGGTCATGTCGGCGCGTCTCCCCACTGCGTCGGTCTGGACAGAGGCGGTCCCGCGCCCATCGGGCCCGGTCGAGGTACTCACGGTCGGCGGCACGTCCGGAGGTGTCCCCCCGAACGTGGTCCCAAGCGAAATTTCCCGCAATCGTCGGACCAGCGACCGCGAACAGGCGCCGGTCTCGCAGGCGAGACCGGAGGCGCCGATCCGCCGCTTCCGGGGAACGGCCCGGTGCCCACACCACCTCGGGTGATGCGGGGGCCCGTGGGCCAACAGACAGCGCATCGAGGCGACGTCGTCTCGTCGGCCACGGTGCCGGTCCTGGCCGCGGCATCGGCTCGATCCGGCCGCGGCGGGCCCGTCCTCGGCATCGGCGACCCGCCCGATCCGGGATTCGGCGCCTCCGCGCAGGGGCTCGCCGGAGGCGGCGTGGGGCAGCGCGGCCGTCGTAAGCATCGGATACGGCGGCCGCCGACCCTGGCGCCGGATCAGTCGGCGGCAGCCTGCGCGGCCTCGACGCCGAGGATCGCGTCCAGGTGGGCCACGACGTCGGCGGCGTCCGTGTAGACGGCGATCGCCCCGGCGTCGACGAGGGTCGAGCGCTCGAGCCCCCCGGTGAGGACGCCGACGCAGGGGATCCCGAGCTTGCGGGCGGCTTCGATGTCGAAGACGGTGTCGCCGATGACCACGGCGCTCGCCGGCTTGCCGAGCCGCTCGACCGCGACGGCGAAGATGTCCGGCGCCGGCTTGGTCTGCTCGACGTCGGCCGACGAGACCAACTCAGTGAACATCTCCCGGCCGCCGAGGAGTTCGACGTAGTGCTCGATATCCTGCTGCTCCCCCGAGGAGGCGAGGGCGGTCGGAATGCCACGCTCCTTGAGGGCCCGGAGGAGGTCGGCGGCCCCGGGCAGCGGCTCGACGTGCTCGACCAGGCCCTTCTCGCTGAACTCCTCGGTCCAGAGCTCCTTCGCCCGCGCCGATTCCTCCTCGGCCTCCTCGCCGAGGACGGTGGGGGCGAGTTGGTCGCCGCCCATGCCCATCAGGTGGAGGACCGTGTTGGCCTCGACCTCCCGACCGAGCCGGCGGAACGCCCGCAGCCAGGCCAGGGTGTGGAGGGGGTTGCTGTCCATCAGGGTGCCGTCAATATCGATCAGGACCGCGTCGACCATCGTCCGTTCCTCTCGCGCTTGGGCCCCGGAGGCCGACACGGTGCGCGGCTCCCGGCCACGACCGGCGGCGCCCCGGCGCGCGAGGACGCAGGAATGCCGCCAGGTTCCCGTCGCCCTCGCCGCCGTCTGGTGGCGGGGCCACGACCCGTGACCCCAGGGTGGGGTACCGTTGGGGTCATACCCGGGATCGAGCGCGGGAACCGCGCATTCAGGAGGCAGTGCCACCATGTTCGGACGCAAGAAGACCGAGGAGACGGGGAGCGTCGCGTCCTCAGACGCACCTGCCGCGAGCGGCGGGACGGGCACGGCGACCGAGCCGTCGGCCGTCGATCCCGCCGAGGGGTTGCGGCCGCTGGCGGGCAGCGACGCGGAGTGGCGGGAGCGGCTCTCCCCGGAGCAGTACGCGGTGCTCCGGCGGTCGGGCACCGAGCGACCGTTCTCGGGCAAGTACGTCGACACCGACGCCGACGGCCTCTACCGGTGCGCGGCCTGCGGCAACCCGCTCTTCGACAGCCGAACCAAGTTCCACTCCAGCAGCGGCTGGCCGAGCTTCACCGAGGCGGTCGCGCCGGACAAGGTCGAGCTGATCGAGGACCGCTCCCACGGGATGGTCCGCACCGAGGTCCGCTGCGCCCGCTGCCACTCCCACCTCGGCCACCTCTTCGACGACGGGCCGCGGGAGGCCGGCGGCCTGCGGTTCTGCATGAACAGCGCCGCACTCGACCTCGAGGGGCGCTAGGCTAGGGCGTCCCGGTCGGTCGGACCGCGGGCCATGATCCCGTGGTCTGACGGGCCGGCACACCCGACTATCATCGGGCCCCGGCTACGGGGTCGTCTGGTGCCGGATATCGAGCGCTCGCGGCCGGGCTCGCCGGCGCCAAGGACGGGCAGGCCGGACGGTCACGGCCGACCCACGGCCCAGAGCCTCGGACCCGACACCCCTCTGGAACGGCGGCGGGGCGCCCCCGGATAGGGGCGCCCCGCCGCCGTTGCGTGTCAATGACGTCCGACGCTCGACCGGAACCTACTTCGCGGCGACCGTCTGGGCCAGCTGAGCGCGCTTGCCCTCGACGCCGCCGATCAGGGAGTCGAACGACTTCGCGAAGACGTTGATCCCGTCCTCCTCGAGCTGGGCGGTTGCCGCCTGGAGGTCGATCCCGACCTCGGCGAGCGTCGCGATGACCTGCCGGGCCTCGTCGACGCCCTCGTCGACCGTGCGCGCGATCACGCCGTGGTCGGCCACCGCGTCGATCGTCTTCGCCGGCATCGTGTTGACGGTGTCCGGGCCGATCAGCTCCTCGACGTAGAGCACGTCGCGGTAGGCCGGGTTCTTGACCCCGGTGCTGGCCCAGAGCGGGCGCTGGACGCTGGCGCCTGCGGCGGCGAGCGGGGCGAACCGCTCGGAGCGGAAGATCTCCCCGAACCGTTCGTAGGCGAGCCTGGCGTTGGCGACCGCCGCCTTGCCCTTCAGCGCCGCCAGCCCCTGGTCGCCCGTCTCGGCGATCTTCTCGTCGAGCAGCTTGTCGACCAGGGTGTCGACGCGGGAGACGAAGAACGAGGCCACCGAGGCGATCCGGTCGACCGGCTTGCCGGCCGCGTGGCGCGCTTCCAGCGCCGCCACGTAGGCCTCGGCGACGCGGGCGTAGGAGTCGATCGCGAAGAGGAGGGTGACGTTGATGTTGATCCCCTCGGCCAGCATCTCCTGGATGACCGGGGCGCCCTCCATCGTGCCGGGGATCTTGACCATCAGGTTCGGCCGGTCGACCGTTTCCCAGAGGCGACGCGCCTCCTGCCGGGTGCGGTCGGCGTCGCGGGCGGCGCCGGGGGAGACCTCGATCGAGACGAAGCCGTCGCCCCCCTCGGACGCCTCGTAGACGGGCATGAACAGGTCGCAGGTGGCGCGGATGTCGTCGACCGCGACCGCCTCGAAGATCCGCTGGGCGTCGAGCCCCTCGCCGGCGAGGCGGGCGACGTCTTCGTCGTAGGCGTCGCCGGCGGCGATCGCCTTCTCGAAGATCGAGGGGTTGGAGGTCAGACCCCGCACCCCCTGGGCGACGATCCGGGCGATCTCGCCGCTCTCGATCATCTGCCGGCTGATGTCGTCCTGCCAGACGCTCTGACCCTGCTCCAGCAACTGCGCGATGCGTGGGTCCATGGTTTCCTCCGTAGCGGATAGGGGATAGGGGATAGGACGTAGGAGCACGGGACGAGGCGGGCGACGGCTTCGTCGTCCTCCTATCCCCTATCCGCTACGACCTATCCGCTCCGTCACGAGTGGCCTTCCGCGCCCTTGGCCTCGACGCCGGCGGTGTCGCCGCCGAGGGTTTCGTCGACCTCGCGGGCGAGTTCCTCCTGGCCGAGGAGCGCGAGGGCGGTCGCGGCGACGCGCTCCTTGGTGAAGCCGTAGGCCGCCAGCACCGCCGAGCCGGAGCCGCTGGCGCCGAAGGTGTCGACCCCGACGTGGGCGCCGGTGCCGCCCGTGTAGCGGCACCAGCCGATCGTCGTGCCCGCCTCGACCGAGACCCGCGGCGTCCCCTCCGGGCCGAGGACGGAGCGCCGGTAGTCGGCGGACTGGGCGTCGAAGCGGTCCCACGACGGCATGCTGACGACGCGGGCGCGGAAGCCGAGGTCGGCCAGCAGCGCCGCCGCGTTGACGCACAGCTCGACCTCGGAACCGGTCCCGATCAGGACCACGTCGGGATCGCCCTCCGGCTCGGCGAGGACGTAGGCGCCCTGGGCGGCCTCGCCGCGGGCGTCGCTCAGGTCGAGGACCGCCAGGTCCTGGCGGGAGAGGACCAGGCAGGTCGGGCCGTCGTGGGTGAGGGCCAACCTCCAGGCGGCCGTCGTCTCGTTGGCGTCGGCGGGACGGACGACCGAGAGGTGGGGGATCAGCCGCAGGCTCATCACGTGCTCGACCGGCTCGTGGGTCGGGCCGTCCTCACCGACGGCAATCGAGTCGTGGGTGAAGACGAAAATCGACTTCAACCCCGAGAGGGCGGCTAGGCGGACCGCCGGCCGGCAGTAGTCGGAGAAGACAAGGAAGGTGGCGCCGAAGGGGATCACCCCGCCGTGGGCGGCCATCCCGTTGACGGCCGAGGCCATCGCGTGCTCGCGGATGCCGAAGTGGATGTTGCGCCCCTCGTAGCCCCAGGCGCCGCCGAGCAAGCCCTGCTGGGTGGCGGGGTCGGGGGTGCCGTCGGGGGCCTCGAAGTCGCCGGCGCCCTTCATCGCGGTGTTCGTGCTGGGGTTGAGGTCGGCCGAGCCGCCGATGAAGGTCGGCAGCTTCGGGAAGAACTTGGCGATGACCTCGCCGGACGCCTTCCGGGTGGCGACCGGCTTGCTCCCGGCCTCCCAGGTCGGCAGGTCGGCGTCCCAGCCGGCCGGCAGCTCGCCCGCCCAGGCGGCCCGGAGCTGGGCCGCCTCGCTCGGGAAGGCCGTCGCGTAGGCGTTCAGCCGCTCTTGCCACTCGCGCTCTGCGGCGGCGCCCTTCTCGCCGGCCTCCCGCCAGAGGGCGACGGCTTCGGCGTCGAGGGCGAACGGCTCCGCGGCGAGACCGAGCGCCTCCTTGGTCGCGGCGGCGGCGTCCGGGCCGAGGGGCGAGCCGTGGACGCCGAAGGTGTTGGCCTTCGGCGAGCCGAACCCGATCACCGTCCGGGCGACGATCAGACTGGGCCGGGCCGTCTCCGCCTTCGCCGCCTCGATCGCGCCGCGGACGGCGTCGACGTCCATCCCGTTGACGTGGAGGACGTGCCAGCCGTAGGCCTCGAACCGGGCGCCGACGTCCTCCGACATCGAGAGGCCGACGGTGCCGGCGAGGCTGATCCTGTTGGCGTCGTAGAGGTAGACCAGCTTG
>CADCWG010000073.1 GCA_902806335.1 uncultured Thermomicrobiales bacterium
AGCCCCGCTCAGGTAGTCTCGCGCCTCCCGCCCGAACCCGACGCCGATCACCTGGTCGTTCGTCCCGTGGGCGACGAAGACCGGCTTGCCCGCGACCGCGGCCGGGTCGAGGTCGAGTCCCGAGTGGAGCGGCAGGTACCCGCTGAGCAGGACGGCGCCGGCGAGCAGGTCCGGCCGCGTCAGCAGCAGCGTGCCGCTCATCACCGCGCCCTGGCTGAAGCCGAGCGCGTAGACGCGGGCCGGGTCGGCGCCGTAGCCGGCGACGACCTCCCCGACGAAGCGCTCGAGGAGGGCGCGGCTGCGGACGAAGCCCGTCGGCTCCGGGCGGCCGACCACCAGGAGGTCGTACCAGTGGAAGCCCGGCCCGAGCGGCATCGGCGCCCGGGCGCTGACGACCAGGAACCGGCCATCGAGCGCGTCGGCTAGGCCGAGCAGGTCGCGCTCGTGGCTGCCGCGGCCGTGGAGCAGCAGCAGCAGCGGCGGCGCCGATCCGTCCGGCATGGGCTCGCGGGGCGGCACGACAAGGTGGGTCAGCGACGCCGCGATCGGCCGCGTCGGGTCGATGTGCGGGGTATCGGTGCTCATCGTGGGTTCGTCTCTCTCGTCTCGCTCGTGGCGGTCTGGTGCCGGGCCGGGACCCGGGGCGGTCTCCGGGCACCGGGCACCGGGCACCGTCAGATCGTCAATTCGCCGCGCAGGACGGTGACCGCCGGTCCCCCGACCCGCACCGCGGTCATCGCGACGGGGGGGCCGACCCAGCCAGCGCCCCTGCTCGGCGCCGAAGGCCGGCCCGTCGATCAGCCCGTGCCGCCAGAGGTAGGCCGCCATGCCGCCCGTCGCCGACCCGGTGAAGGAGGCCTCCATCGCGTCCGGCGGCGCGCCGACGTGGCGGGCGAAGATCTGCCCGGTCGCCGTCGCCCCGCCGAGACAGAAGGGATGGGGGCTGAAGACGTCGCCCGCCGCGCGCAGCGCCTCGTACCGCCCGACCTCCAGGCGTGCGCGCCGGAGGGCGGCGTGGTCGCGCAGGGGGACCATCGGCTGGGGCGTCCCGGTGCCGACGGTCTGGATCGGGACGCCGGGCAGCGTGTCCACCGGGCAGCGTGTCCGCCGGCGACAGCCCGAAGGCGGACAGCACCACGTCGGGGTCGTGCTCGGCCAGGAACCGCGGCGGCTTCTGGCTCATCACGACGCGGCGCACGCGCCCCTCCGACGCCAGAATGTCGACCCGGATCGGTCCGACCCGCAGATCGAGGCTGACCGTCGTCGTGTCCCCGGCCAGGGGCAGGCGCCCTAACTCGGCCAGGGCGAAGACGGTGGTGATCGTCGGGTGTCCGGCCATCGGGATCTCCTCGGCCGGCGTGAAGTACCGTGCCCCCACGTCGGCGACCGCCGAGCGCGGCACGAACGCTGTCTCGGCGCGGTTCATCTCCCGCGCGATCGCCTGCATCGTCTCCTCGGGGAGCCCATCGGTGTCGAGGACCGCGGCGCAGGGGTTGCCGGCGAGGGGCCGGTCGGTGAAGGCGTCGACCTGGAGCACGGGCAACGTCGGCACGGGGCGGATCTCGTCTCTCGTCGGCGCGGGCGGCGCCCGATCGCCGATCGCGGCGCCGGCGCACGGTTGCCCGCCGATCAGCGAACTGGCTGGCGCCCCTGCTCGCGGAGCCCGGCGTAGGTCGGGCGCTCGAGGTCGAAGCGGTCGGTGGTCCGGGCGTAGGTGCTGCCGCTCATCCGGCCGACCGCCGCCAGCAGCCCGGGGTCGACGCGGTCGTCGACGAAGACCCGCTCCGCGATCCGGAAGTGGACCACCTCGCCCACCACCAGGAAGCCGTTGCCGTACTGGCGGACCTCGATCAGCCGTGTCTCTATCGAGACCGGCGACTCGGCCACCGCCGGCGCGCCGACCACCCGCGACGGGGCCGGGGTCAGCCCGGCCCAGGCGAACTCGTCCTGGTCGGGCGGGAAGTCTGCCGCGCACAGGTTCATCGCCGCGACGGTCGCCTCGTCGGCGATGTTGATCACGTACTCGCCGGTCGCCTCGACGTTGCGCAGGGTGTCCTTGCGGCCGGTGCTGACGAAGGCGAGGATCGGAGGGTCGCTGCTGATTACCGTGAAGTAGGAGTGGGGCGCCACGTTCGGGACGCCGTCCGCGCCCCGCGTGGAGACCCAGGCGATCGGCCGGGGGACAACCACCGAGGTCAGCAGGCCGTAGATCCGCCGCCCGGACAGGTCGGCCGGGGCAAGGTCGCGCTTCGACCCGTCGGCAGGTGAGACGTGGGCGGTCGTGGTCGCGGTGGCGTTGGCGGGGTCGATGCTCGTCACGGGGTCCTCACGGCGGCGGCAGAACCGGGCGATCCGTCGGCGCCGCCTGGGCGGCGACGGGGTCAGTGGGTCCGGCTAGTGGACGACATCGACCGCGATCGGGACCGCGTCGGAGACCGCCCAGCGCACGGCGACCAGCCGGTCCGTCGGGGCCGGCCTGGCGCTCGCGGCAGCCCGCCAGGCGCGGGCGGTCTCCGCCAGCGCCGCGACGAGGCCCCTGAGCCGTGCCCGGGCCTCGGGGTCGACCAGCGCACCATCGGCGGCGAAGCGGGCGGGTGCCTCACGGACGACCACCGCGCCGTCGGCCAGCGGCACGGCGCCGGCGGAGTTGAGCACGGCGGCCAGGTGGGCGCCGACTCGCGCCCCACCGCGCGGGCTCGGGGTGGCGGTCGCGATCCCGACCGGCTTGCCGTCGAGGGGCGCGGCGCCACGCGGCCGCGAGACCCAGTCGATCGCGTTCTGGAGCACCCCGGGGATGGTCCCGTTGTACTCGGGGCTGGCGATCAGGATCGCGTCGGCGGCGCGGACCCGGGCCTTGAAGTCGCGCACCGCTTCGGGGTCGCCGTCGGCCTCGACGTCCGCATCGTAGAAGGGAATCGGCCGCAGGTCGGCGATCTCGACCGCGACGCCGACCGGCGCGAGGTCGCGGGCGGCGAGCAGCAGCGCCCGGTTGTGCGACGCCGCGCGGAGGCTGCCGGGGATCGCGAGGATTCGGAGCGCCGCGCCGTCCGCCACGCCGACCCCGATGGTCGGTCGGGCGTCGAGCAGCGTGTCGTCGCTCGTCGATTGGACGATATGCCTGGTGGTCGTCATGGGGTAGGCGGGATCCTTCGGGGCGATAGGCCGTGGGCGGTCGAGGGGGAAGCGTCGCGGTAGCCCTGACGGCGGCGGGCCGGCGGGCCAGATGAGCTCGAAGTGCGCGTCCACGGCGTCCTCCAGGTCCCGACCCACGGCCGCGTCGCCGAGGGTGTCCGTACACTAGCGCCCTATCGCGAGAGCCGTGCCACGCTGTCACGGGCGGTCGGCGCGACACGGCCACGTGCGGGCCGGCATGGTGTCTGGCAGACGAGGGACACGCTGGTTCGGCCTGGCGCGGGGCCATCGAGCTCGGCGAGCAGGTCGGCCAGGTCGATCGGCTCGCTGCCCATCACCAGGCCGCCCTCGGCATCGCGCAGCCAGTCGGCCGGGTCGCGGTCGGCGTAGAGCTCGACGCCGTTGCCGTCGGGGTCGCGCAGGTAGAGTGCCTCGCTGACGCCGTGGTCGGAGGCGCCGTCGAGCCGGATGCCGGCGGCAATCAGGCGCCGCAGCGCGTCGGCCAGCTCGCGCCGCGTCGGGTAGAGGATTGCCAGGTGGTAGAGCCCGGTGGTCCCGGGCGCCGGCGGCGAGCCGCCCCGGCTCTGCCAGGTGTTCAGGCCGAGGTGGTGGTGGTAGCCGCCGGCCGACAGGAACGCCGCGTGGTCGCCCCAGCGCTGCGTGACCTCGAAGCCGAGGACGCCGTGGTAGAACCCGATCGCCCGCTCGAGGTCGGCAACCCTCAGGTGGACGTGCCCGATCCGCGTCCCCGGGTGGACCGCCGGGTCCCCGGTCGTCGCGCCCACTCCAATTGGCCCCGACCCTCCCGACCCTGTGCCTGCCATCGTCTCCCGATCCTGTCTCCCGACCCTGTCTCCCGCCTGACCACGGACCCCTAAGGGCTCGCCGCCCGAAGGCATGGGCCGCGGCGTCTCCCCCGGTTGCCTGTCGCCGGGGGCGCTCCCCGGCTGCTAGCCCATCGCGGATGTCTTCCGGGGCGCGATGTAGCAGATCATCCGCCGCTCGTCGGGGGTGTGGTAGGGGTAGACGTCGGCGCCCATGTACTGCTTAGCAAGCAGGTCGATGTGCGCCGCCCCGCCCTCCTCCTCGGTCCGCACGACCTCGCCCCGGACCTCGAGGTAGCGGTAGGGGTTGGCGGGGTCAAGCGCCATCACCGTGACCTGCGGCCGGTCGACCATGTCGCGGTACTTCTGGCGAGAGGCATCGGTGTTGACGCGGATGTGGCCGTCGGCCAGGTCGCACCAAACGGGCGTCACCTGCGGCTGACCGCTCGGCAGGATCGTCGCCAGCGCGACGGTGACCGGCTGCTCGAGCAGGTCGCGGTACTCGGCCGGGATCTCGGCCACCGCCGTGACGTCGGGTGACTCGATCGGGTTCTCGGTCTGGACCACGAAGGTTCTCCTCACGCTGGGGTCGGGCCGCGCCATCGTCTGGCCGGCACGACTGGAGCCAGGACGCGGCCGGCCGTGCGGAGCCGGCCGCCGCGCCCGTTCGCACCGGACGCGCCGCCACCGGCGGCGCGTCGGGATCGGACTACTGCTGCCGTCCGGCCTCGATCTCGAGCGTGATCTTGACCGTGTTGCTGACCAGCACGCCGCCGGCCTCCAGCGGCGCGTTCCATTCCAGGCCGTACGCGCGGCGGTCGATCTCGGTCGAGGCGGTGAAGCCCGCCACCTCGTTGCCCCAGGGGGTGACGCCACGGCCGTTGCTGGTCGCGTCGAGCACGACCTCGTGGGAGACGCCGCGGATCGTCAGGTCACCGACGACCCGGAAGTGGTCCGGCTGGCCGCCGATCGGGTCGACCCGCTTGCTGCTGAAGGTGATCGTGGGGAACTGGTCGGCGTCGAAGAAGTCGGCCGAGCGCAGGTGCTCGTCCCGCTTCGCGTCGCGGGTGTCGATGCTGGCGGCGGCGATCTCGACGAGCACCGACGAGCGGGTGATGTCGTCGTCGGCCATCGTGACCGTGCCCTGGACGTCGGTGAACCGACCGCGGGTGGTGCTGACCATCATGTGCTTGACCGAGAACTCGACCGCCGAGTGGGAGGCATCGATCGTCCAGGTCGAGGTGCCGGCAGCGTTCTGGGTCTGGGGGGCCACGGTCGCCGTGCTCATCGCGGTGGTGCTCCTGTGCTGGCGAGGCAAGGGGCCGGCCCGCTGCCGACCCCGAAGTCGCTTACCTTCTGTAACAGACTATAGGGTCGTTCGATTACCCTTGTCAAGTGGCTTACACATGGTAACGACGCGGGTGTCGTGTCCCCGGCCGGAAGCGGCGGGCCGTGGGCGTTCGTCTTCGAGGTGGGATGGGACCGCGCGGGTACGAGCGGGGCACCGCCGCCGATCCAGGAGCAGGGCGTCGGGTGACCGCCACGTCACCGCCGCGACGGCGGGAGCGCCCCTGCCCTCGTGGGAGCGGGTCGACGGATCGACCCGCGTCCCGACCACGCCATGGCCGTGTCCCGGACGCGTCGCGGCGCCGGGCGTGGTCGCTCGGTCGGGACGGCGGCCGGGTGGGGATCGCCACCGACATAAGGTCCCGGCGGGCACCACCGGCGGGCGCCACCCGGCGCGCCTCGTCAGCAACGGTGTGCGTGGCGTCGGCGCCGGGTCTCGACGTCACGGGTGATACGTCCTGGCTCGGGTCCCTCGCCGCAGGCACCGTCGGCAGGTATCGGTGACACCTCTATCGGGATCCGACTGTTTCATGGTGGTATGGGGGCGCGCCGGCGGCCGCTCCATCCCAGGACCTGCCTCAGGCCCAGGCACGAAGCCGGCTCGAACCGGCTTGGTGTCCGGGCCTCCGATCTCGGGGCTCGGCCGCGGGCGGGCCCGGCCACCGGCCCCGTCCTACACCGTCACCGGGCAGCCCGATCCCGTATCGGGTCGGGTGCCCCCGGCTAGGGGCGCGCCAGGATGCGCTGGCGCTGGGTTAGGGCCTCTACGGCCGTCAGACGCAGGTTGTCAATCCACTTACGATCGGTAATAATAGCGCCATGAGCACCGACTGCGGCGGCGGCCATCCCCACCAGACGAGCGCGTTCTGCCCGGTCTACCACCGCGCGGTCGAGCTGATCGGCCGCCGCTGGACCGGCGCGATCCTCCGCGTGCTGCTCAGTGGCGCGACGCGGTTCAGCGACGTCACCGCCGCGGTCCCCGGGCTGAGCGACCGGTTGCTCTCCGAGCGCCTCAAGGAGCTCGAGGTCGAAGGCATCGTGACGCGGACGGTCTACCCCCAGACCCCGGTCCGGATCGAGTACGCGCTCACCCCCAAGGGGCGCGCGCTCGAGGGCGTGATCGCCGCCGTCTCCAAGTGGGCGGAAGCCTGGGTCGAGCACCCAGACGGCCCCCCGGACCCGGAGGACGCCGCGGTCGCTGCCTTCGCCCCCGACCGCGAGCCCGTCGCCGCGCGGTGAGCGCGACCTGACGCAGCCGCCTCCGCCCCGATCGCCCCGCTCCCTTGCTAGGGAGCGGGGCATCGTTTTTCGCGGCGCGACGAGTCGTCCGGACGGCGGGCGATCGCTCGTGGGTCACAGGGGCCCGCTCGCGGCTGGCCCCTCTTGACCCCGCCGTCTCCCCGGCCGCCTCCCCGACAGCGCCGCCACCCCGCCTTCGGTCTCTCCCACGGTTCGGCCCGACCGTGGGGCAGGCGGCGATCAGGCGCGGTCGGCGATTCTCCCGCGGGCCACCCCGCCGCGGGGCGCTCCCCCTCTCCCCAGATGGGAGAGGGGGCAGGGGGGTGAGGGCCGTCGTCCCGGTCGGCCCCGCCGGCTCGTCCCGTCTAGAGCTCGGTCACCACCGGCAGGATCATCGGGCGGCTCTTCGAGCGCCGCCAGAGCGCCTTGCCGACCGACTCCTTCGCCCGCTGGACGATGAAGCCGAGCTGCGGCTCGCCCTTCGAGCGCCGCTCGAGCATCCGCCGCAACTCGAGCTCGGCATCGCGCAGCGCCCCGTTGTTGCTCAACTCCGGCCGCAGGCCCTTCGCGACCAGGTCCGGCCCGGCGATCAGCTGCCCGCTCTCGCGGTCGACCACCATCGTGACCACGATCACGCCGTCGTCGGTCAGGTTGTCCCGGTTGCGCAGCTGGACGTGGCCGTTGCCGCGGTCGCCGAGCCGGTCGACCAGCACGTTGCCCGACGGCACCCGCCCGCGCTGGGCCGCGCTGTCGGCGGTGAACTCGATCACGCCCCCGATCTCAGGGAGCATCACCCGCTCGGCCGGGATCCCGGCCTCGGCGCAGAGCTCGCGGTAGAGCACCATGTGGCGGAACTCGCCGTGGATCGGCACGGTGTAGCGCGGCCGTAGCAGCTCGATCATCCGGCGCAGCTCGTCGCGGCCCGCGTGTCCGGAGACGTGCACGCCCCGGTCCCGCGCCGAGTAGACCACCGACGCGCCGCGCCGGTAGAGGTTGTCGATGGTCCGGGTGACGGTCTCTTCGTTGCCGGGGATTGGCGTCGCCGAGAGCAGCGCTACGTCGCCCTTCATCACCCGGATCTTCGGGTGCTCGGCCGCGGCGATCCGCGCCAGCGCCGCCGCCGCCTCGCCCTGGCTGCCGGTGATCACCAGCACCCGCTTCTCGCGCGGCAGCTTCAGCACCTCGTCGAGCGGCAGCAGCAGACCTTCGGGCGGGTCGAGGTAGCCCAGCCCGAGGGCGACCCGGGCGTTCTGTTCCATGCTCCGCCCGGCCACGGCCACCTTCCGGCCGTGGCGGTTGGCCGCCCGCAGGGCCATCAGGATCCGGCTGATGTTCGAAGCGAAGGTGGCGATGATCACCTGCCCGCGGGCGGTCTCGATCACCTCGTCCATCTTCTCGAGCACGACCAACTCCGACGGCGTGCTACCGTCGGTCTCGACGCGGACCGTGTCCGAGAAGAGCGCCAGCACCCCCTCGTCGCCCAGCCGCCGCAGCTGCCGCTCGTCGGTCGGCCCGCCCATCACCGGCGTCGGGTCGAACTTGAAGTCGGCGGTGTCGATGATCGTGCCGACCGGCGAGTGGACCGCGATCGCGTTGGTGTCGGGGATCGAGTGCGTGACGTGGACGAACTCGACCCCGAGCGCGCCGAGCTGGACGCGGTCACGGGGCTGGACGGGGATCAGCTCGACGAGCTTCTCCTGTCGGTGCTCAAGTAACTTGCCCTCGATGAACCCGAGCGCCAGCGGCGAGCCGTAGATCGGGATCGGCGCCGCGTCGGCGATCTGCGGCAGCACATAAGGCAGCGCGCCGATGTGGTCCTCGTGCCCGTGCGTGATGATGATCCCGCGCAGGTTGGCCAGCCGGTCGCGGACGTAGCTGACGTCGGGGATGATCAGGTCGATCCCCCGCTGCTCCTCCTCGGGGAACTTGCCGCCGCAGTCGAGCAGGATGATGTCCCGCTCGTACTCGACGAGCGTCATGTTCTTTCCAACCTCGCCGACGCCGCCGAGCGGGATGACCCGCAGCCGGCCGGCCGGCACCTCCTGCGCGCCGCCGGTGCGCGCGGCGGTCCGGGGCGGCTGCCCGGGGCCGCCCCGGCCCCGGC
>CADCWG010000074.1 GCA_902806335.1 uncultured Thermomicrobiales bacterium
GACCTCGCGCCGCTCGCCGACCCCGCCCTCGTCGTCCCGACGATCGCGCGGACGCTCGGCGTGCGGGACGTCCCCGCCCTCTCGCCGCTCGAGGCGGTGGCGGCCCACCTCGCGGACGACGCCCTGCTGCTGGTGCTCGACAACCTGGAGCACCTGCTGCCCGCCGCGCCGGCCGTCGAGGCCCTGCTCGCCGCCTCGCCCGGCTTGGCGGTGCTGACGACCAGCCGCGAGCCGCTCCGACTCCGCCGCGAGCAGGTCGTGGAGGTGCCGCCGTTGGCCGTTCCCGGGGTCGACCGCGCGGCGTGGTCCGTGGCGGACATCAGGGCGGTGCCCGGCGTGGCCCTCTTCGTCGAGCGGGCGCAGGCCGCCGACGCGGCGTTCGCGCTGAACGACGGGAACGCCGCGGCGGTGGCCGAGATCTGCCGGCGGCTCGACGGGCTGCCGCTGGCGCTGGAGCTGGCGGCCGCCCACGTTCGGCTGCTCGACCCGGCTGCGCTGCTGGCGCGGCTGGAGGGGGGGCTCGCCCTGCCCCGCTCCTCCGCGCCGGACCTGCCGCCGCGGCAGCGGACGCTGCGGGCGCTGCTCGACTGGAGCCACGCCCTGCTCGGCGACGCGGAACGCGCGGTGTTCCGGCGGCTGGGGGCGTTCGCCGTCGGCTTCGGGCTCGAGGCGATCGCGGCGGTGGCGGCGACCGACGACCTCGGGGTCGATCCGCTCGACGTCCTGGCGGCGCTGGCCGACAAGCACCTGGTCCGCGTCCTTGGCGGGGCGGAGCCGCGGTTCCGGATGCTGGAGACGGTGCGGGAGTACGCCCTGGCCCAGCTCGAGGCGAGCGGGGAGGCGGCGGCGACGCGGGACCGGCACCTGGGGTATTTCCTGGCCCTGGCCGAGCAGAGCGATCGGGCAAGGCTGGGCCGTGACGAGCAGCTCGGGATTGACCGCCTGGAGGCGGAGCAAGACAATCTGCGGCTGGCTTTAGAGTGGGCGATCGCTTGCGGGCAGACCGAGCGGGAGTGGCGCCTGGTCGCGGCGCTCTGGTTCTTCTGGTTCAGCCAGGGCGACCTGCGTCGGGGAGTGGAGCGGATCGAGGCGTCCCTCTCCCGCCCGTACGCGGCCGAGCCGGACCTGCTGGCCCGGGTGCTCGAGGGCGCCGGGATGCTCGCGGAGTGGTTGGGCGACGACGCCCGCGCCGGGGCCCGCTACGACCGGGGCCTGGCCGCCGCGCGAGCGGCCGGGAACGCGGCCCTGGCGGCGAGGCTGCTCGGGCGGATGGGGGTCTTGGCGCACACCCAAGGCGAGCCCGATCGGGCACGGCGCCTCAACGCCGAGATGTTGGCCCTTGCTCGCGCCGCCGAGGCTCCGCAGGTGATTGGGCTCGCGTTCGCCCACGCCGTGGGGTTCGCGATCGGGCCAAGCGGGACCGCTCGGGAGCGGGAGCGGCTGCTGGCGACGCTCGACGAACCGGTCGCCCTGCTGCGGGAAGCCCGGTCGCATCGCCTGCTGGCGGTGCTGCTGGCCGGTCGGGCCCGCCTGCTCGCCGAGGTCGATGCGTCGGCCGCGCTGGCCCCACTCCGGGAGGGGCTCGAGCTGGCGCGGCCCCTGGACGACGCGCTGATCATCGGTCTCGTGCCCTGGCTGGCGGCGGTGATCCTGGCCGAGCGCCTCCCGGCGGAGCGGATCGCCCGCTTGCTGGGCGGGGTTAAGGCACCGCGGGTCCGGATTGCGGGGGGAGAAGGCCGCATTTTCGCCGATCTCTACGGCGCCCCCGCGGACCACGCCGCACTCGCCCGCGCCGCGGCCGCGGCGCGGGCGACGCTGGGCGAGGAGGCCTTCGCGGCGGAGACAGCCCAGGGAGAAGCATTCTCCTTTGAGGAGCTCATCGACGAGGCACTCGCCGGGCTCGAGGAGGCAGAGCTCGGCCTCGGCAACGGCGAGTTCGGCCCCGCGGGCCGCGCTCCTCGGGAGGCGGGCCCGCTCAGCCCCAGGGAACTGGAGGTGCTGGCGCTGGTGGCCGAGGGACGCTCCAACAAGGCGATCGCGGCGGCCCTCTACGTCTCCCCGAACACGGTCAAGACCCACGTCGCCTCCCTCCTTAGCAAGCTCGACGCCGCCTCCCGCCACCAATTGCCGGCGATCGCGGCGCGGCGGGGGCTGCTCGACGGCTGACGGCCCGAGGTCCTTCCTCTCCCTGACATCGTCCCCGGCTGGCCGGTCCGACGCCGACGGCGCCGCGCCGTTGCGACGCCGCGCCTCACCCAATGGGTGAGGGAGTCGGCGCCGCGGACCGGTGCGGAATCACCCGCGCGGATCACCCGTCGGGAGGAGGGCGCGGCGCCCGGGCTCTGGCTTACTGAGTAACAGCCGGCAGGGGCCGGGGCCGAGCGCCAGACCGATCGAGCCGACGCCGCGCGGGCGGAGGGTCGGCGGAGGACGGGAGCAGACGATGGAACCACTCGCGATCAAGACGAACGGACTGACGCGCCGTTTCGGCGACCTCATCGCGGTCGACAACCTCACCTTCGACGTCCCGCTCGGCGGGGTCGTCGGCGTGGTCGGGCCGAACGGCTCCGGCAAGTCGACGACGCTGCGGATGCTGCTCGGGCTGATCCGCCCCTCGTCGGGGACGGCCGAGGTGCTCGGGGACTCGATCGCGGACCCCAGCCGCTACGCGCACCGGGTCGGCGCCCTGATCGAGAACCCGGCCTTCGTGCCGACCCTCTCCGCCCGCCGCAACCTCGCCTCGCTGGCGAAGCTGAGGGGGCTGCCGGCCGGGCGCGTCGACGAGGTGCTCCGCGTCGTCGAGCTCGCCGACCGGGCGGACGACGACGTCCGGACCTACTCGCTCGGGATGAAGCAGCGGCTCGGGATCGCCGCCGCCCTCCTCCCCGACCCCGACCTCCTGGTCCTCGACGAGCCGACCAACGGGCTCGACCCCTCCGGTATCGTCGAGATCCGGGCGCTCCTCCACCGGCTCGGCGAGGACGGCCGCACGGTCGTCGTCTCCAGCCACCTGCTGAGCGAGCTCGAGGCGATCGCCGACCACGTCGTCGTCATCCGCTTCGGGAAGCTGCTCTTCGCCGGGCCGCTGGCCGAGCTGATGCGGCGGGCCGAGTCCCACATCGAGGTGCAACCGGAATCGCCCGCCGACGGCGCGCGGCTCGTCCGGCTCTACCGGGAGCGCGGCTGGCCGTCGACCCTGGCGGACGGCCTCGTCCGCGTCGATGTCGACCTGACCCACGGGGCCGACCTCAACCGGGTCGCGCAGGACGCCGCGATCGTGCTCGGCCGGCTCGCCCCGCACACGCAGTCCCTCGAAGAGGTCTTCCTCCAGATGACCGACGTCCCCGTGGCGTCCGACCACACCTTCCGAAAGGCGGCCTGACCATGTCCAGCCGAGCGCTTCCCATGCCCCAAACAGCCCGCCCGGCGACGGCGGCGACCCCGGCCGCCACCAACCCCACCTTCGTCGACGCCGTCCTCTCCGAGGCGCTCCGCCTCACCCGCCGCACCTTCCTCGGGAGCGGCATCGCGCTTGTCGCCGGCCTTACCCTCCTGGTGACCGCCATCACCTTCTACGGCGCCTCCGCCACGGCCGAAGGGGACGGCTTCCAGCTGATGACCTCCCAGCTCGAGGCCGCGCGCGGCCTCGTCGCCTCCGTCGAGGGCTCCGCCAACCTGCTCGGCATCGTCGTCCTCTCCCTCGGCGCGATCGCCGTCGCCACCGACTACGCCACCGGCCTGATCCGCCTGCTCGTCCAGGCCGAGCCGCGCCGCTGGCGGCTGATCGTCGGCAAGCTCGTCGCCCTGGCGGGGCTCACCGTCGGCGCCGCCGCCCTCGCCACCGCCGTCGGGGTCGCGGCCTCGCCGATCCTGGCCGCCCTCACCGGCATCTCGACCGGGGCCTGGACCGATGGCCTGGCCTGGACCGTCGCCTCCACCTTCCTCAACCTCGCGCTCGGGCTGTTCGTCTGGACCACGCTCGGCTTCACGATCGCGGTCGTGACCCGCTCGACCGCGGCGGCCGTGGCCGGCGGCATCGGCTACGTCGTGGTCTTCGAGAACCTGCTCGGCCTCGTCTCCCAGACCCTGGTCTCCTGGCTGCCGGGGTCGGCCATCGCGGCGCTCGTCGCCGGCGGCAACCAGACGCAGGACTACCGCACCGCCCTGGCCCTCTCGGCGGGCTACGCCCTCCTCGGGCTGGTCGTCTCCCTCGCGGTCTTCCAGCGCCGCGACATCACGGCCTGATCCCCTCCGAAGGGCGCGGGGACGACGGCGGACACCGACCGCCCCGTCCCCGCCAAACGGTTCGACGTCGCCGGCCGGCGCCCCTGGCGGCGCCGGTCGGACCGGCAGACACCCCTTGCCAGCGGGCACAGAGCCTCCGGTCCGGTCGGGACGTTGATCCCGACCGGCCCACCGTCAATCCACGACGGCCGAGCCGGACTACCGGCTCGCCAAGACAGGGAGAGGAGCTTCGACATGGCCGGTACGCTAGCCGAGATGGACAATCACGTGACCTTGGCCGAGCAACTGCAACAGAAGACGGGTCCGGTCGTGCTGATCAACGAGCTCAGCGCGGTGCCCGAGGACGTCGACCGGCTGTACGCCGTCTGGAAGGAGGACGCCGCGTTCATGAAGCGGCAGCCGGGCTTCATCTCGACCCAGCTGCACCGGGGCATCGCGGGTAGCACCACGTTCGTGAATACGGCCGTCTGGGAAACGGCCGAGGCCCTGGGCGCGGCCTTCTTCTCCCCGGAGTTCCAGGCCCACGTCGCGCAGTACCCCGACAGCACCATCAGCAAGCCCCACGTCTTCGAGAAAGTCGCGGTGCCGGGCATCTGCGTCGCGTGACGTCGCCCGAGGGCGGGGCCCGACCAAGGCAAAGGCGGCGCCGGCACGTGCCGCACACGCGACCGCCCCGGTTGGCCAGCTCCGGGGCGGTCGCACGACCTGGACGCTTCCGGGCCTGCTTGGCGACGAAAGCCGTGCTGTACAACGCCTGCGTCCTGCTTAGTCGCGCCCACGAGCGGCCGGATCTCGCTCCTGAGGAGCCACGTGCCCGTATCGAGCCCCCCGCCTGGGACCGGCGGGCGGCCCGGCCGCCCGGATCGTCGTTCGAAACGAGGTGGAGGCCCCCTCAGCCCTTGCCCGGTCGTTCGGGCAGGACTGGGGGGAGGGCGCGCCGCGCCCCGGTCACAGCTCGGCGAGCCGCGGGACGACCTGGGTGGCGGCTTGCTCGACCCACGCGACCGGGTCGGGGCCGGCCGGGCCGTTCCAGACCTGGGCGATGCCCAGCTTGGCGTACCCCTCCATCTCGCGGAGGAAGGCGTCCGGGTCGGCGAGCGCCGGCGGGCCGCCGATGATCGTCTTCTCGATGCGGTCGTAGTCGGTGCCCTCGGTCGCGCAGTGCTGCTGCAGGATCTCGAGCTTGCGCCCGACCTCCGCCTGGCCGACGGCGAACAGGTTGCAGGCGTCGGCGTAGCGGGCGACCAAGCGGAGGGTCTTCTGCTCGCCCATGCCGCCGATCAGGAGGCGCGGGCCCGGCTGTTGGACCGGGCGCGGGTAGCACATCGTCTCGGCGAGCCGGTAGTGCTTGCCCGCGAAGGGGCCGTCGTCGTCGCTCCACATCTGGCGGCAGATCTGGATCGCCTCCTCCAGCCGCTCGAACCGCTCGGCGGTCGGCGGGTAGGGGACGCCGAGGGCGCGGTGCTCGCGCTCGTACCAGGCGGCGCCGAGGCCGAGCTGGGCCCGGCCGCCCGAGAGCACGTCGAGGGTGGCGACGATTTTGGCGAGCAGGCCGGGGTGGCGGTAGGTCACGCCGGTCACGAGCAGGCCGAGGGTGAGGTTCGTGGTCAGGCCGGCGAGGTAGCCGAGGGTGGTGTAGCCCTCGAGCATCGGGTCCTCGGCGCGCGGCGAGACGGGTTCGATCTGGAGGTAGTGGTCCATCAGGGTCATCTGGGCCACGCCGCCCTGGTCGGCGGCGCGGGCGACGTCGGCGAGGGTTTGGGCGAGCGGCGCCCGGTCCCCGGCCAGGACGAAGTTGGAGTAGTGGATGGCGAGTTTCATGGAGCTCCTTCGTCGGTTGTGGTGCCATCGATCGGGCTGACAGGATACGCGGAAGGTGCCGCCACCGGACGGCGTTCCGGCCGAGGTCGGTGCCGGGCAACCGGCCATGGACGGGCGACAGGAAGGCTTCGGCGAAGATGCGGGCGCGGGGCGGGTTTGGTTCCGGGACCCGCCCGTCCGACTCCTGCTCCGGGAAGCCGAGGAACCGATGCCCTTCGCCGACCGCCTCCCGGCGGGGGGGGCGCCGGTCGTGGGGCGGGCCGGGGCGCGGGATCGCGGCTAGGTCAGGTGCGCCCCGAAGTCCTGCTCGAAGTCGCGCCAGACGCTGTGGATGTGGGCGCCGCCGTTGCGGGAGTTGTCGAACTCCAGGAGGAAGGTCGGGCCCTGGAGGCGGTAGTAGTGCGGCTGTCGCGGCTCGACGCTCCCGGCCCAGCCGAAGGTCAGGGCGTCGACGCCGGCGGCGTCGATCCGGTCGGCGATCGGGGTCGCGGCCTCCGGGGCGAGCGTGCCGAGGTAGGTGCCGACGATCTCGAGCGCCAGCGCGCGCTGCCCCTCGTCGAACTCCGCGAGGGCGACCCCGGCCGGGTCGAGCGGTTCGACCCGCGGCAGGTTCTGGGTCAGGTGCTCGGTCAGCGACGCGGCCTGAAACACGGCGTCGGCGCGGCCGGCGGCGAGGAGGGAGCGGACCAACTCGCGTGCGGCCTCCTCCTCCCGCTCCATGACCCGCAGCCCGACGACGTCGACCGTTGGCAGGGCGCCGAGGAAGAAGGGGGCGGCGGCGACGCGCCCGCCGGCGACGGTGAAGTGGCGGGAGAGGTGGTGCCCCTCGAGCCGCCAGCCCCACGGCTCGGTGCCGGGGGTGCCGAAGATGGTGACGTAGTAGCCGTCCGGGTCGCCGCCGAGGTCGCGCTGCAGGGCCATGATGCCGCGGTCCTTGCGGTACCCGGCCTCGGAAAGGCTGGCACGGAGCAGGGCGAGGGCCAGCCCGCGCTGCTCCTCGCTCATCTCGGTCAGCGGCAGGCCGTTTCGGGGAAAGCTGGAGAGGACGGTCCAGTGCCACCGCTGCCGCTCCGGGTCGGCGAAGGGGTAGGTGGCCCGGCTGAGGGCCGGCCCGTCGAGCGAGGCCAGGAACGCGGCCGCGGCCTCGCCGATGCTCGCCGCGAGCCCCGGCGTCGCGGGACCGGCGGTCTCGGACTGGGCGAGGGCCCTGGTAGTCGACCGGCCCAGGAGACCGGCGGCGGTCAGCCCGCCGAGACCGGCGAGGGCGCGGCGACGGTTGAGGCGAAAGGGTTCGGCGCGATGCATGGTGATCTCCGGTACGAGACGGCGGCGCCCGCGGGTTCGGGCCGGGATGGGTCCCCGGTCACGGCGCTCGACCCCCATTCTGGCCCCCTCGCCTGAGCAGGGCCTGAACCGTGGCTGAGACGGGGCTGAAGGCCGGGCGGCAAGCTGACCTCTTCAGGGCATGTACGTCGCGAATCACGTAAGCACGGACTCGAGGCGGTGCCGGAACTCCCGGTAGCCATCCCATCGGATGTTTCTTTCAAGCCGGTGCGTCGGACCTATCGTCGACCGCGCCGGTCTTGGACCGGCGCTCGCGCTGCTCTCGTCGCGGGGGCGGTCAGGCAAGGACGGCCGGTTTGAGCACGTCCTCGCACCATCGCCGGAAGGTAGTGGGGGTGGCGGACTGCGGGGTGCGCGCCACGGCGTTGTCGAGGCCATTGTCCTTGGCAACGGCCATGTCGAGCGCGGCCTGCGCCATCGCCTCGGACATGCCGGCTCCGGTCAGGTTGGCCTTGGCTGCCCCGACGGGGATCTGCTGGAAGCGCACGGGGGCGTCGAGCACGTCCGACATGATCCGCGCCATGTCGTTGAACGACAGGTCCTCGGGGCCGAGGACCGGGACGCTGCCCTGTCCGTTCCAGGACGGATCGAGCAGCAGCTTGGCGGCGACGGCGGCGATGTCGTGGGTGGCGACGGTCGGGAGTTTGCGGTCCCCGGAGATCGGGGAGAAGAACACCCCCTGTCCCTTGATCGAGCTGACCTGGCGGAGGATGTTGTCCATGAACGACGGCATCGTCATCGCCCGGAAGCTCACACCGGTGCTCGCGATCAGGTCGTCCATGGCCAGCGACGCGGTCACGTGCCCGGCGTTCCTGGCCACCGCCGTTCCGCGCCCCAGGGCCGAGACGGTGACCACCCTCTTGACCCCCTGGCCCTTGATCGCCTCGCACGCCGGCCGGGCGAAATCCACGTAGGCGGCCTCCACGCTGGTGTTCGTGGCACGCATCGAGGCGGTCGACGGCGCGGTGTACGGGATCCGGACCACCACATCGCTCGTCTGGCGCCGCACGGACAACGGGTGGAGGATCGTGCGCGAGCACAACTCGACGGTCGTCATACCGTCGGAGGCGATCGACGCGGCCATGGACGGCGGAGCGAGGTCGACTCCCGCTGCGGCGGGGTCCTCAACCGCACCATCGCCGAGCAGGTAGGAGGTCATCCCGGTCAACGCCGACATCGGTGAGATCATCGTCGACTTCGTCGACGAGCCGGACCCGCTGCTCAACC
>CADCWG010000075.1 GCA_902806335.1 uncultured Thermomicrobiales bacterium
CGGTGGCGCGGCCGGCGGAGCCGCCGGCGGCACGCTCGCCCCATCACCTGCCGCGGCCGCGGTCGCCGCGGCGGGAGCCTCGGCGGCGGGAGCCTCCGCCTCTGGCTCCTCACCCGCCTCGCCGATCCGCGCGATGGCGGTCCCGATCGGCACCGTCTCGCCCTCGGCCACCAGCGTCTTGGTCAGCACGCCGCCGTCCTGGGCCTCGATCTCGAGCGAGACCTTGTCGGTCTCGATCTCCGCGATCGGATCGCCCTGCGCGACCTCGTCGCCCTCGCTCTTCAGCCAGCGGAGGAGCGTTCCCTCCTCCATCCCGTCGCCCATCTTGGGCATGATCACCGTCGGCATCGCTACGCCCCCCGGTACAGCGCGCGGTGGACCGCGTCCACGATCTGTTGCTCGCTCGGGAAGGCGGCGACCTCGAGGTTACGCGCGTACGGCGCCGGCACCTCCTCGCCGCTCACCCGCTCGACCGGCGCGTCGAGGTCGTCGAACGCCTGCTCCTGGATGATCGCCGCCACCTCGCTCGCCACGCTGTACCAGCGCCACTGCTCCTGGACCACCACGGCACGGTTGGTCTTCCGCACCGAGGCCAGGATCGTCGCCTCGTCGAACGGCCGGATCGAGCGCAGGTCGATCACCTCGGCCTGGACCTGCTCCTCCTTCGCCAGCTTCTCCGCCACCCGCAGCAGGAGGTTGACCTGACGCCCGTAGGCGATCAGCGTGATGTCGCTCCCCTCGCGCGCCACCCGCGCGGTGCCAAACGGCACCTTCGCGTCGCCCGCCGGCACCTCCCCCTTGGTCCCGTAGAGGGCACCCGCCTCGAGGAAGATGACCGGGTCCGGGTCCCGGATCGCGCTCAGCATCATCCCCTTCGCGTCGGCCGGGGTCACCGGCGAGACGACCTTCAGCCCCGGGAAGTGGCCGTAGAAGCCTTCCAGGCTGTGGGTGTGCTGGGCGGAGAGCTGGACGCCGCCGCCGTTGGGGCCGCGGATCACCAGCGGCACCGAGACCTGGCCGCCGGAGAAGTAGCGCAGCTTCGCCGCGTTCTGGATGATCTGGTCGGCCGCCAGGAACGAGAAGTTCCAGGTCATCATCTCGACGACCGGCTTCAAGCCCATCATCGCCATCCCGATCGCGGCCCCGGTGAAGCCGCCCTCGGCGATCGGCGTGTCGATCACGCGCTTGGGGCCGAACCGATCCAGCAGCCCGTCGGTCACGAGGTGGGTGCCCCCGTAGACCCCGATGTCCTCACCGAGCTGGACGACCGTCTCGTCCCGCTCCATCTCCTCGGCCATCGCGGTGCGCAGGGCCTCGCGATAGGTCATCACCGGCATGCGCCCGCTCCCTTGCTCCTGGTCGGCTCTGTCCCGGCGACCGCCGATCTCACTCTCTGGCCGCCGGCGCCCATGGCCGGGCGCGGCACGGCGACCGGGCCGGGCGCCAGAGGGCACCGCGGCGTGGCCGCCCGCGGCCGCGTTAGCCGGCGGTGTCCGCGTAGACGTCGGTGTGGAGTTCCGAGAGTGGCGGCTCCGGGCTCTCGTCGGCGAAGCGGACAGCCTCGTCGACGATGCGCTTGGCCTCGTCCCGGATCTCGCCCAGCCGCTGCTCGTCGACGACGCCCGCCTCGAGCAGCTTTCGCTCGACCAGCCCGATCGGGTCGCGCTCGCGCCACTGCCGGACCTCGTCCTTGGAGCGGTACCGCTCCAGGAAGTCCCCGGCGCCGTGGGGCACCAGCCGGTAGGTCATCGCCTCGACGGCGTAGGGCTTCCCGGTCTCGCGCACCCGCTGGGTGACGCGATGGGCGCACTCGAGCACCGCCTCGAGGTCCATCCCGTCGACCTTCTCGTGCTCGATCCCGTAGGAGTCGAACTTCGCGCCGAGGTCGGTCATCGCCGTCGCCCGCTCGACGCTGGTGCCCATCCCGTACTGGTTGTTCTCGAGGATGAAGAGCGTCGGGTTCAGGCCCTCCCGCCCCCAGAGCCCCGCCAGGTTGGCCGCCTCGTGGAACGCCGCGTTGTGGATCGCGCCGTCCCCCAGGTAGACATGGACGATCCCGTCCGTCTGCTGGTAGCGGAGGGCGTAGGCGATCCCCACCCCGAGCGGGATGTGCCCGCCGACGATGCCGTACCCGCCGAGCATCCCGTGGGCGGCGTCGAAGAGGTGCATCGAGCCGCCCTTGCCCTTGACCAGCCCGGTGCCCCGGCCAAAGAGCTCGGCCATCACCGCGTTCGGGTCGTCGCTCAGGATCAGGGCGTGGGCGTGGTCGCGATAGGCGGTGAGCATCTTGTCGCCGTCGCGGAAGGCATCAAGGAACCCGGTCGCGACCGCCTCCTGGCCGCTGTAGACGTGGAGATAGCCGCCGATCTTGCCCTGCCGGAACGCGCGCTGGGCCGCCTCTTCGAACAGCCGGATCATGACGATCTGGCGATACCAGCCCAGCGCGGTCGCGTTATCCAGGCGCGTCCCCGATACCGAACTCGCCATCATGCGCTCCCCACTCGATCCGTCACGGGCCGAACCATCGTCCCGGCCGCCGGCCACCGACCACGACGACCGAGCCCCAGGTCCCGGTCGGGCCACGCCGCGTCTGCCCGTCTCCGGAGACGACGCGACCGGCGCCGGTCGACTGGATCCGGCCAGTCCGACCGGCCGCGCGGCAACGAGCGGGGCAAATCCGGGCCCCACCAAGGCCCATAGTGTACCCCACCCCACCGGCCGGACCCGTCGCCGGGGTTGCCCACCAGGGTTGCCCGCCAAGGCGAGCGTCGCCAAACGCTCGGGCGCGAACGCCCGAGCCTGGCGGCGATTCTGTCAGGTCGTGTGGCCGCTACCGCCCCTCGTCGGTCGGCGCCGAGCCGGCCGCTTCCGCGGTCCCGCCCGCCGGACCGTCGCCCGCCGAGAGGGCCCCCGCCGGGTTGGTCAGGTCCCCGGGCGAGGGCGCCGCGTCGCCCAGGCTGGAGGTCCCGAGCGACCCGTCGCCGCTCGTCAGGTCGCGGGTCGCGTCCTCCGTCGCTCGGACTTCCCGCGGGGCGTCGCTCGGGTCGTAGGCGCTGCCGACCTCGGCGGCCGGCGCGTCCCGCCGCAGCGGCTCCCCATGGGCGGCGGTGCCGCCTCCTGGCCGGACCTGGGCAACCTCGCTCACCGCCGACATCGGCAGCGACGCCATGGCGCTCGAGCCGCCGATCGCCTGCTGCTCACTGGCGTGCGCGTCGCCGGTCTCCAGCGCCCACCCGGGTCCTGGCCGCTGCGACGGCAGTTGGGCCGGGTAGGCCTTCCGTAGCTCCTCGTAGGTCGCCGTCGCCTGCTCGAACCGAGCGGGATCCATCTCCGCGCCCGGCTTGGCCGCGTAGACGCCCATGATCTCCTGCGCGGTCCCCGCCTCGGTCAGCGGCCGCACCACCCGGTCGACCTTCGGCGACACGCGCCGCGCCTGACCGGGGATCGTCGATCGGTCGGGCGACTGCCCCGGCTTCTGGGGAGACATGGCGCCACCAGGCGTCGACGGCGCGAGCGGGAGCTCGCCCTGGTTCTGGTTCCGCGTCCAGGTGGGCGCCTGCGGGTCGCGCCCACCCTCCTCCTGGATCCCCGGCGCGCTACTCCGCCGTCGCTGGTCCGCCATCGCTGCCGCGCTCCTCCGTGCCGGCCGTCGCCGGTCATCGTCTGCTGCTCACCGTCGGGTCGTCATCCGGATCGATCGCGACCGGCGCGGCCACGCCCAGTACGCCATGCCGCCTGTCACGACGCGTCGGCGCATCCCCCGCGCCACAGTTCGCGGCAGGGCGAAGCGGGCGGACCGGTGCCTCAGCCGGACGCCGTCGGGGGCCGCGCCACCACCAGGCGGAACACCCCCAGCCGCCGTTGGCGCTCCGAGACCACCGAGAACCCCTCGGCGACCAGCGTCGCCACCGTCTCCCGGGCCAGGTGGCAGCCGATCAGCCGCTCCTGCAGGGGCGACAGTCCCTGCTGCAGCCAGGCCACCGGCGCCACCGGGGAGCGGACGTGCTCGAGGAGCACGACCCGCCCGTCCGGGCGACAGACGCGGGCCACCTCCCGCAGCGCGGCCACCGGGTCGGGGACGGTGCAGAGCGCGAGGCTGAGCGCCACGGTGTCGAAGCTCGCGTCGCGGAACGCCAGGCGCTGCGCGTCCATCCGGGCGAGATGGACCCCGCCGGCCACGTCGGCGCGCCCGGCGCTCCGAACCTGCCGCAGCATACCGTGGGAGAGGTCGACGCCGACCGCCTCGGTCACCGTCGCGGGGTAGTACGGCAGGTTGAGCCCGCTGCCGACCGCGACCTCCAGCACGCGCCCACGGAGCGCCGCCCCGAACGCTTCTCGGAGGTCGCCCACCAGCCACCGCTCTCCGCGCCCCACAGTGCGGTCGTAGGTGGCGGCCCGCCGGTCGTAGACGGCCCCGATCTGCCGGAGGTCCATGCTTCAAACCCCTCCCTTGTCCTAGGAGCCGCCGTCTCTGCCACTGTCAGACCGTGTCGGCTTCGGGCAGATGTCGGCGCCGGTGGTCGCCCCTGGCCCCTCGCTCCCATGGTGATTGACGTCACCGCCGGGAGCAGTCGCGTACCGTCGTCCTCACGGGATCGGGCAGGCACCAAGGCCCTCAGCCCTCGCTTCCTCTCTGTCCGAAGCGAAGGTTTATGTTAGCACCGTAAGGAACCGGTGCTCCGCGTGGCTGTGCCTCAGATGCGCGCCGGTACGCCGCCGACCGGACGATGGACTGTGGGGGCGGCCCGGTACCACTGAAACCGCATCCGCCCAACTGTGAAGGAGCACTCAGACGGACCATCGGAATCGGGACCTCGTCTCCTCTGCGGCGGTTCGTGATCCCGATGGCACGTGAGCGGGCCGCCTCGAGCAGGTGCCGATCGCCAGCCGCGGGGCACGACCGGTGGTCTACGGCAAGCCCCAAGCCGGAGGGGTGGGATCGCCGGCCGCGCGCTCCGACGCCTACTCGACCCGGACCGCGCCGTGCTGCGCGAGCACCCGCTCGACCGTGTCGAGCAGTTGATCGAGGTCGAACGGCTTGTGCAGGAAGGCGGCGACCGGTCCGTCGGCCCGCCCCGACCGCACCGCCGCGCTCATCAGGATCACCGGCACCGCCGAGAGGTCGGGGTGAGCCCGGATCCAGGCGACGACGTCCCGCCCGTCCAGGCCCGGCATCATCACGTCCATCAGCACCAGGTCCGGCCGCTCGGCCGGTAGCAACTCCTGGGCGCGGCGGCCGGTGTGTGCGGCCACGACCTGGTACCCCTCGTCCTCCAGCACGGCGGTGACGAAGTCACGGATCGCCGGCTCGTCGTCGACCACCAGGATCTTGCTGCCCGTCACGGGGCCGCCTGCCCACGTGTCCGAGCCCCCTGCCCGCCGGACCGGGCCGCCACCTGCCGCGTGACGCCGGTCAGCACCGCCTCGGCGCTCTCGAAGCTGCCCGCCACGTCGATCCCGTCCGGGGTGATCAGGAACTCCCGGATCGAGGTGTCATAGTCGCTCTCCCGCACCTTGAGGATCGAGATCAGCCGGTGCAGCTGGGAGCGCAACTCGACGTAACGGAGCAGCACCACGTTCTCGGCGGTCGACGCCACCGCCGGCACCGGCACGTCCAGGTCGTCGCCGAGCAGCGTGTTGAACTCGGCCGCCAGCAGGGAGGTGACGTCGCGCGCCCGCAGTTCGGCGGTCAGGGCCGCCAGGAACGCCGGGAGTCGGTCGGCGAACGAGGCCAACCGCTGGAGGTCGGTCACCGCGTCGAGGAACAGCCGGCGCGGCTCGTGCTCGGCGACGAAGGCGAGCAGGTCGCGGCCCCAGGCGTCCATCAGCAGCTCTTGAGGGGGCCGCCAGAGGATCTTCACCGTGCCGTTCGCCACGTGCCCGCCGAGGTCGAGCCCGATCGCGTCGGCCTTGGCGATCAGCCGCGGCGGCGGCTCGTTGAAGCTGACGATCAGGCCGCGCTCACCACGCCGCGCGCCCTCGACGATGAAGTGGAGCCCGGTCACCGTCTTGCCGGCGCCCAGGGCCCCCAGCACCAGCGTCGACGAGGTGACCAGGACCCCGCCGCGGAGCATGTCGTCCAGCCCCGCGACCCCGGTGGCCTTTCGGTCTCGCCGCACCGGGGGGTGCGGCGTCGACGCGTCGGTCAGCAGCGCCTCGAGGCGGGGATACACCTCGACCCCGGTCCCGGTGATCTCGAACGAGTGGCGGCCACGCAGGTAGTTGGAGCCACGCAGCTTGAGGACGTGCAGGATCCGCGTGTCGCGGAGCCCGGCGTGCTCGTCTTCGAGGACGATGATGCCGTCGACGTGGGCGGCGATCGGATTCTGGTCCTGCGCCTCGTACTCCATCAGCAGGAGAACCGTGCAGCCCAGCGACCCGAGTTGCGCGTGCAGCTCGTAGGCGAAGCGCCGGTACTCCAGCGGCGAGGCGGCGAACTCGCCGAACAGCCCCGCCCCGTCGATCGCCAGCAGCGTCGCCCTGTGCTCCCGAACCTGCCGCCGCAGCAGGTCGAGGACGCCCCGGAGGCCCTCCTGGTTGAGCTGGTCGTAGATGCTGACGTAGTGGACCCGGTTGGCCACCTGCTCGGCGTCGAAGAACGCGAAGCCAGACAGGTGGGTCAGCATCCGCCCGTGCGTCTCGGCCAGCACCGTGGCGAAGATCGCGTTGCCCCCGGCCGCGGCGTGGTTAAAGGCCATGTGGTTGGCAAGGGTCGTCTTGCCGGTGCCCGGGCGCCCGCCGACGAGGTAGATGCCGCGCCGGATCAGCCCGCCCTGGACGATCTCGTCCAGGCCGGCGATCCCGGTCGCGAGCCGCTCCGGCCCGACTGCCTCGCCCTGGGCCGCCCCGCCCTGGCGCACCTCGTCCCGAACGGCCTCCCCCTGCGCCATCGTCCCCCGCCCCCGCCCCCGCCACCACGGCCACCGCGCCGCAACCAGCCCTGCCGATTCCCCACCGCCTGCGCCTCGTCCGAGAGGCCGTTGTCCGCAAGTAGGGTGCCGGACGGGGCCCGCCCGACGCCCCATCGCCACCAACCCCGCCGGATCGCCGCGACCACCGCCCCTCGTCGCGACACCTCGGCGCGCCCCGGCCGGTCACGGAAGCGCGCTACGGACGGACCTCGGGTGCCCCTGGGTCCCGGGTCCCACGATCGTTCGTCGTGGCCGTGGGCCGAACAGGACCGCCCAGGAGCACGGAACGGGCGGGGCGCGCGATCCCTTGCTCGGCACCCCGGCGGTGCCCCCTTGGTGTCGGCGTCGGCGCCAACGTCAATCGCCTCCGCAACCGTCAGGGAACCTTCCGGTTGACCCGCTCCCCGCAATTGACCGGCGGCCCGACCCAGCCACCGGCGCCGCCCGAGCCACCGGCGCCGCCCGAGCCACCGGCGCCGCCCGCCGACGGCACAGCGGGTCCCCGGATCCTCCGGGCGCCGCGGAACACCGGACGAGCCGGGCGCCACCCGACCTCACCGGCTCGGTCTGGCCCGGACGCTGACCCGTTTGCGGCCGGCCGGCCGGTCCGCCGCTCCGCCGTCCTACCCCTGGCCGCTGCCGTCGCCCGGCCCGGGTGCTAGAGTGGCGCCGCGCGCCCCCGTGCCGGTGCCGGTGAGGGCACCCCCACGGGCGCCCTACTCACCCGGGGCGTCGCTCACCCAGGGTGCAGCGCACGGGCACGTCACCGCGTCCGCGCGGCCGGATCGATTCCGGCCACCGGCCACGGTCGTCACCCACGCGGCGGCCTCCGTCCCTCATCCTCGTACCTCGTAAAGCGAGCCCGCCATCGCCGCCCCGCCGACCGCCGCCGGTCCTTCCCGCCTGGTCACCCACGCCTCGCTGCTGCTCACCGCCATCCTCTGGGGCGGCAACTTCGCCGCGCTCAAGGTGCTGCTCGACGAACTCGCCCCGCTCGACGTCGTCTTCGTCCGCGGCGCCGGCGCCGCAGGCTTCTTCGCCCTCGCCCTGCTCCTCACCGGCCACCCCGTCATCCCGATCCGCCGGTCCGACGTCCTCCGCCTGGTCGCCGTCGGCGTGATCGGCGTCACCGTGCTCAACCTGGCGATCGCCTACGGCCAGCGCCTCCTGCCGGCCGCCCTCGCCAGTCTGATCGTCACCAGCAACCCGATCCACACCGCCCTGATCGCCCGCGTCCTGCTCGGCGAGCGCCTCACCCGGCGGGCGCTGCTCGGGATCGCCCTCGCCTCGGCCGGCCTCGTCGTCACGCTCCGCTGGGGCTCGGTTGGCGGCGCCGGTTTCGGCTCCGGCCATCTCCGCGGCGTCCTGATCCTGGCCGTCGCCCCCCTCGCCTGGGCCTTCTACACCGTGCTCAGCAAGCCGCTCCTCGCCCGCTACCCTTCCGTCCACGTCGCCGCCTACACCACCATCGTCGGCGCCGCCGCCTTTCTGGCGATCCCCCTGCTCCGCCCCGGCACCGTCGGTCGGATCGCCGAGCTCAGCCCACGGGGCTGGGGCGCGGCGCTCTTCGCGACGCTGATCTCCTTCGTCCTCGCCTACATCCTCTGGTACCGCGGCCTGCGGGTCCTCCCCGCCAGCCAGGCGGCCGTCTACATCTACCTCGTCCCCGTCTTCGGCCTCCTCGGCGCCTGGGCCGTACTCGGCGAGCGCCC
>CADCWG010000076.1 GCA_902806335.1 uncultured Thermomicrobiales bacterium
CGGTTAGCCTGGCCGCCGTCGGCAACTCGACGGTGCCGATCTTCATGGTAAGGTTCGTGACCTCCGAGGGACTCTTCTGGGCCAAGCTGGCCGCCTCAAGCACGATGGCGGTCTTGCCGATCGTGCTGCTCGGCTGGATCGCCCAGAAGCAACTGGTGCGCGGCCTGTCGATGGGCGCGGTGAAGTAGACGGCGTCGCCCGGCACGGGCGGGGCGGCGACGGATCGCCATGGCATCTCCGCCCCTCGGCCTCCGTCGCCGCCTCGATCCGTGCCCCCTCGGCCCGTCTCGGTGTGGCCAGGGGGACGTGTGATGCGCGCGGTGATCATTGAACGACCCGGCGAGGTTCGGGTCGACGACGTGCCGGAGCCCGAGGCGACGCCGGGCAGCGTGGTGGTCAAGGTCGGCGCCTGCGGCATCTGCGGCACCGACATCCACATCCTGGACGGGGAGTTCCCGCCGACCACCTACCCCATCATCCCCGGCCACGAGTTCGGGGGCGAGGTCGTCGCCGTCGGCGAGGGGGTGACCCAGTTCAAGCCTGGCGACCGGGTCGCGGTCAACCCGAGCCTCCAGTGCAACCACTGTTACTTCTGCCAGCGTGGGCAGGGCAACCTCTGCGAGAACTGGAACGCGATTGGCGTCGGACGCGAGCCGGGCGGGTTCGCCGAGTGCGTGGCGGCGCCGCAGGGCAACGTCTACGCCATCCCCGACTCCATGAGCTTCGCCGAGGCGGCGCTGATCGAGCCGATCTCGTGCGTGGTCCGCGGCTTCCACCGCCTCAGCCCGCAGGTCGGGGAGACCTACCTCATCTACGGCGCCGGCCCGATGGGGCTGCTCAACGCCCAGCTCGCCCGCTACAACGGCGCCAGCCTCGTCGCCCTGATCGACATCAACGAGAGCCGGCTCGAGCGGGCGCGGAACGAGTTCGGCTTCGACGTGGTCGGCACCTCGTTCGCGGCGGTCCGCTCCCACGCGCCGCGCGGCTTCGACAACGTGATCGAGGCGACCGGGGTGACGAAGGTCGCCGAGATGGCGATCGAGGCGGTGATCCGCCGCGGCAAGCTGCTCCTCTTCGGCGTCTGCCCCCCCGGCGAGACCGCGGCCTACGACGCCTTCAAGATCTACAACGAGGAGATCACGATCCTCGGCACGATGGCGGTCCACAACTCCTTCGGCCCGGCCGTCTCGGTGCTCGCGGCCGGCGCCGTCGACGGCAAGCGGATGGTGACCCACACCTTCCCGATCGACGACTTCGCGGAGGCCGTCGCGCTGGTCCGGCGCGGCGGTGGGATGAAGGTCCAGATCGCGCCCAACGGGTAGGTCCGGGCCCCCGGCCCCGAAAGGGAAGCGGTCCGGGCGCGTGACGCTCCATCCTCGCGCGCAGTCCATCGACCTCGGCCGCGGGCTCCAGCCCCCTCCTCATCTCTCTCCCAATATGGGTCCGTACGAGGGCGTGGGCGGATTGCCCACGCCCTCGCCGCGTTGGCTGACCGGGTAGCCGGTGTCTGGCCGGACCAGGTCCGGCGTGGAGCCCCGCCGCGCCGCGGCGGGGACCGCCCCTGTCGCTGCTCGGGGGGCGACCGGTCCGCCTCCACGGTTGCCGGCAACGTCCTCTCGCCCGATCGGCATGGGTCCGGCAGTGGTCGCTCCGGCGACCGCGGCCTCCCCCCGGCGACGCGTCGTCGATGGGTCGGTCTGGTGTCCCAGGTCCTGCGCGCCATCAACCTGGTCCTCGTCACCCGACGCCCGGCGGCGCACCCTTCGGGCCCTCTCGCGTGCCCGCGCTGTCCGCTCCCTATAGGTCATACGGGCTGTGGGTGATTGCCGTGTTCACCGGGGACGGCGACCTCGGCCGGCTTGAGCCGACTTCGTCCCTGAGCCTTTGACCTCAAGGCCCGCCCCGACTTGCCCGGGTTGCCGGCGCCCCCCGCCAACGCCACGAGACAGCCGAATCCCGTGGCAGATCGTCACGCCAGAGCTGACCCGACCGCCCCCTCCACGCCCCGGCGCTCCCCTCTCGGGCGGCTCGCCGCGTCCGTGCGGCGACTCGCTCCACCCCCAGGCGCGGTGCAGCCGGAATACGTGATTCGGCGCGCCCCCGCTACGTGATCTCACCGATGTCCGCGCCCGTCCCCGAGCCTATCGTCATGGCAGTGGGGCGGAGGAGCCGCCCCGGGGATCGACGATCGGAGGGCGGCCATGGCGGGCTCAACCAGGCGGCGGCGTGACGCGGCGATCGGCCCGGGCATCCGGGCCCCGCGAGCCCAGCCCCGGATGGGGACGGAGGGCTCCGGCGGTCGAACCGCGGCCCAGCTCGGGTTTCTGCCGACGGTCGGCACCCCGCGGCGCGTGTCGGCTGCCGCCGGTCGTCTCGGCCGGGGTACCCGCTCGGCCGGACGACCGGGCGGAGCGGCGACCGTGGGACGTGGGGGTCGGTCCCGAGGGCCGCCCCGGGCGCCCAGACGGTTGCCCTGGGACGGTCTGGTGATGCTCGGATCCGGTGCTCTGTGTCGCGTTGTCCGGCGGTCGCGCGGAACGATGTCGTGCGGCGGCCCCCGTCGAGTGAGGTGAGCCATGAAGATCTCCGTCGCCACCCGCGGTGCCCGCCGCGCGCTGACCCTCCGCTTCCCCGCCATCGCCGTCGCGCTGCTGGTGATGGTGCTCGTCCTGCCGACCGCGGTCCGCGGTGCCGGGGGTTCCCAGTCGACCGGCGGGGTCCCCTCGTCCCAGGCGACGCCCGACGTCGTGCCGGACGAGCTCCCTGAGGAGGTCGAGAACGTCCTGCCCGAGCCGAGCTCGATCGCCGTCTACGCGTACGACTGCCCGGCCCCCTTCGGTGGTGACCTCGAGCTGCTCGCGGCCAACTGTGTGCGGCAGACCACCGCGGGGTCGACCTTCGACATCTTCGGCCCGAACTTCATGCAGACCTACTACGGCATGGTCGAGCAGGGAGGGCTCGAGGCTGGCGTCTACACGATCAGGTCGTTCGTCTCGCCGGGGTCCACCTATCCGATCGTCTTCTGCAGCGAGTCGCAGCTGTCTGGCAACCAGACTGCGCCGCAGGAAGTGGTCGTCTACGACGGGTACCTCGAGTGGAACCTCGCGGCCGGCACGTCCCTCTCCTGCGACTGGTTCCAGATCCCCGCCGGCGCCTACGACACCGGCACGATCCTCGTCAACAAGCACTTCTGCCCGCCGATCGCCGACTTCGACGCCTACGGCGCCGACGTCTACGGGCTCGCCGAGAACTGCCAGGAGCCGGCCTCGCCGGTCACCTTCACCGCCTCCCGGAACGGGACCGAACTCGCGACCCAGACGACCCCGGGGGCGCCCAACTACGCCGCCTTCGAGGGGCTCCAGACGGGCACCATCGAGATCCGCGAGGATCTCCCCGAGGGGTACGGCGACCCCATCGTCCACTGCTCGGTCAGTGACGAGCTCGGCAACGACCGGGCGCCCCTGACCCAGGCCCAGGTCGACAACGACCGCATCCTCTGGGAGCTCACCGTCGGGGACGTGGTGTTCTGCGACTGGTTCAACGTGCCGGCCGAGCGCGGCACCACGATCTCCGTCGTCAAGATCACCTGCCCCGACTCGCTCGGCCACGACGTGGATGGGAGCGACGGTTTCCAGGAGGCCTGCACCGAGACCACCGAGGGCGTCTCCTTCAAGCTCGACGGCGCCAGCACGGGCAACCCGGGCGAGCAGACCACCGACGCCAACGGCCAGGTGACCTGGTCGGAGATGGAGGCCGACCACTACTACCTCACCGAGGACGTTCCCAGCGGCTACGGCCGGCCGGTGGTCTTCTGCGGCTACTACCTGCCGGAGGCGCTGGAGCTGGAGCGGACCTACGAACGGTACGAGGTCTCCGGGGAGAACCGGATCGAGTTCGACGTCGCCGACGGCCAGTCGATCGTCTGCCTCTGGTACAACGTCTCGGAGGACTGGGGCAGCGCGACGCCGACCGCGACGAAGAAGGCGACCGGCACCCCGAAGGCGACCGGGACCGCAAAGCCGGACGCGACCGCGGCGTCGACCCCGGGCTCCACCTCCGGCACGACGTCCGGGAAAGGTTCGGGCGCCAAGCCCGGCGACTCCCAGGCCCGGCCCCGGCCGACGGCGACCGGCCCCGCCTCGCTCACCATCCGCGCGTTCCGCTGCGAGGCCGGCTACGACTACCGCGCCGACGACGCCGACCCCGAGGCGGACTGCACCGAGCGCCCCGACGACGTCGTGGTCGAACTGGAGGCGGTCGACGCGCCGTCCGGCCAGACCCCGCGGCGGGCCGACACCGGCGACGGCCAGGGCGAGGCGACCTTCGCCGACGTCACCGCCGGCGACTACGACCTGACCCGGATCGGCCTGGAGTCCGAGGACACCGCCTTCGTCCTCTCCTGCGAGAGCGACGTGCGGGACTTCGAGGGCCACCCGTTCTGGCCCTTCGCGACCGTCGCCGCGGACGGCTCCGTCCGCCTCTCGCTGGTCCCGGGCGAATCCCTGACCTGCGACTGGTTCGAGGTGATCGCCGAGGAGACCGGTCAGAGCTAGCGTCGATGCCGCTTCACCCGAGGGGGCCGCCGCCGCGTCGCTGAGACGCGGCGGCGGCCCCCTCTCCATGTGCCGCCGCGACACCCAGAACCGCCACCCCGAACACCCCCGGCACCGCGGATCTGCGGCGATGTCGGGTCATGGCTGGCCGATGCGACATCCCCTCGATGAGGCGTTTCTCCCATCGGAGCCCACGGCGGGGCCACCCCTCGCGGGGCGGCCCCCCGCCGCGCCAAGGTAGCCCGTTCGATGGCGGACCGCCGGCGGCCCGGTCCGCGGCCGCGCGCGGCCACCCCTGCCACTCCGGCCCTGCGCTATCCTGCGGGCGGCGCCGGCGGGGTCTCCTCGCCTCCAGATGGCTCGACAACCCGATACCCGCGCGCCACGACCCGCCGCCCCGAGGACCGGACGACCCACCGTGCGCCTGCTGCTCCACGAGACCCTCGCCACCGCGCCCTTCGCCTACCCGCTGCGCGCGGGCTGGGTTCCCCCAGCGCCCGGGCTCGAGCCCGAGGTTCGACCGACGCTGCTCGCGGCCGATGTCGGGCCGGACGATGTCGCGCTGGTCGCGGCCCCGGAGGTCCTCGGCCTGCAGGAGACGCATCGGGTCGTGCCCGACGTCGCGGTGGTCGCCGGCCCGATCGGCTCGGTCGCCCTTCGGGTCCCGGTTCGGCCGGACGGGATCGAGCGCACGGTCGTCCGCCTCTACGACGGCGCCAGCGGCGCGGCCGAGTTCATCGCCCGGGCCACGCTGCAGCCGTTCTACGGGATCGAGCCGACCGGCTGGTCCCGCGCGGACGACGCCGAGTCCCAGGCCGTGGTGGTCGAGGGCGTGGAAGCGCTGCGGCCGCCCGAGGCGGGCCTCGCCGAGGACCTCTGCCGCGCCTGGTTCATCCTGACCGGGAACGCCGCCGTCACCCACCTCCTGGTCGCGCCGCTGGCGGCCGACCGGGCGACCGTCGCCCCGGCGCTCGCCCACCTTCAGGCACTCTGGGAGCGGGGCCAGGCGCGGCGGCGGGACCTCCGCCACGGCGTCGCGACGGCACACGGGATCGAGGACCGGGACCGCCTGGCGGACATGCTCAACGGCCAGCGCTACACCCTCGATCCGGGGGACCGCCGCGCGGTCGCGGACCTCCTCGCCCGCGGCGGGCGCGGCTCGTCGTACCCGTCACCGCACCCGCTCGCCTATCTCGAGCCCGAGCCGGCGGCGGGCTGAATCGGCCCTGCCGGCGACCGCGCGTCTGTCCCCCGTCCGTCCGTCGCCGCGCCATCCGAACCGAGGTCGTGCGGCAGCCGGATCTTCGACGTCGCGCCTTCCCCTGGCTCGCGCGTGACCGCGATCCCACCGCCCATCGCCTCGACGAACTGGCGGGAGGCCGCCAGCCCCGCTGTCCCGTCGTGCGCCTGCTCGACCTCGTGGCCGTCCCGCCGCAGCTGGCGAGCGCGCGGGCCGTTGAGGTCCCGCTCCTCTTCGACGACCGCGATCCGCGCCGTGTCCCGATCCTGGCACGCTCCGGATACCGCCGCGATCGGCCCCGTGGGGAGGCGTGTCAGACCGCTGCCCATGGTGCTGGCCAAGCGCCCCGGGCGATCTCGCGGCGGGCACACCGTCGGCCGCCGTCGACCTCCCGCTCGGCGATGGACCGACCCCGCGATCGACGTTGAGGTCAGGGTACCGAACCGCTGACACCGGCCCCCACGCCGAAGTCACGGCACGGTCGCGGCCGCCGCGACACCGGCCTCCAGGATGGCCGCCACCGCGACGCGAGAGGCGGTCCCCAGCCCGTGGCGGGAACGGTCGCCCATCGCGACCGCTGGGACAGAGCGGGAACCGTGCGACCCCGCGATTGACGTAAACCGACCGGTTCGGCAAGATGGGGTTAACACCCCCTCACGCCTGTCGCCGCCCGAGCGAGCCGTATTATGTCTATCCCGCCGTCTCCAGATCGGCCTCGCAATCTGCCGCTGCCGCGAACGCCCCTCATCGGGCGTGAGCGAGAGGTGGCCGCCGTGGCTGAGATGCTCCGCCGTGCTGACGTTGGGCTCGTCACCCTGACCGGTCCCGGTGGGGTGGGAAAGTCCCGGCTGGCGCTCCAGGTCGCCGCGACCCTCCACGGCGACTTCACGCACGGGGCGGTCTTTGTCCCGCTTGCCCCGGTGACGGACACCGCCCTCGTCCTGCCGGCCGTCGCCCAGGCCCTCGGCATCCGGAATGCCGGCGACGCGCCCTTGAGCGATCGGCTCGACGCGTATCTGGCCGCCAAGCGCCTGCTGTTGGTGCTCGACAACTTCGAACAGGTGGTCGAGGCCGCCCCACTCGTGGCGCGTCTCCTCGAAGCAGGGCCGGGCCTGAAGGTTCTGGTAACCAGCCGGGTGCGGCTCCAGATCTCGGGCGAGTACGAGCACGCGGTGCCGCCGCTCGGGTTGGCGCGGCAGGATGGGCACGCATCCCCGGAGGAGGTGGGCGACGCGCCGGCGGTCCGCCTGTTCGTCGAGCGGGCGCGCGCGGTCCGGGAGGACTTCGCGCTCACCCCGGAGAACATCTCGACGGTGAACGCCATCTGCCGTCGTCTCGACGGGCTGCCACTGGCGATCGAATTGGCGGCGGCCAGGACCAAGGTGCTACCGGCCCCGGCACTGCTGGCCCGGATGGAGCGGCGACTGCCGCTGCTCACCGGCGGTGGGCGGGACCTGCCGGCCCGGCAGCGGACGATGCGCGACGCCGTCGCCTGGAGCTACGACCTCCTCACCGAGGACGAGCGGCGCCTCTTCCGCCGGCTGGCGGTCTTCGTCGGCGGGTTCACCCTGGCGGCGGCGGACGCCGTGGCGGCGTCCCCGGACAGCGCCGGTCCCGGCGTCCTCGACGGTGTCGCCGCGCTCGCGGACAAGAGTCTGCTCTGGGAAGAGGACGGTCCGGACGGCGAGCCGCGCTTCGGGATGCTGGAGACGGTGCGCGAGTACGGGCTCGAGCGGCTGGCGGAGAGCGGCGAGGAGGAGGCGGTCCGGGACGCCCACCTCGCCTTCTACCTCGCGATGGTCGCCGCCGCCCGGACGCGCTTCGAGGGCCCGGGCCGCCTCGCCGCGAACCGCCAGGTCGAGGGCGAGCACGACAACCTCCGTCTGGCCCTGGGACGGGCGCTCGCGCGCGGGGACGCGGAGGCCGCCCAGCGCCTCGCCGCCGACCTGGAGCGGTTCTGGCTGGTCCTGGGCTACGGCACCGAGGGCCGCGGCTGGCTCGAGCGGGCGGTGGCGCTGCCGGGCGCCTCGTCGGCGGCCACGCGCGTCGAGGCGCTCTGGGGGGCCGCGAACCTGGCCGTCTTCCAGAACGAGCTGGACCGGGCGGAGGCCCTGGCGGCGGAGGCCCTGGCGCTGTCCGAGCGGGGCGAGTACCGCCTGGGCGTCGGCATGGCGCTGCACGAGCTGGGGAACGCGGCCGAGTCCCGGGGTGACGTTGGCGCCGCCACGGCGCGCCACGGGGAGAGCCTCGCTCTGTTCCGCGACCTCGGCGAGCCGGTCTGGGAGGGCCTGGCGCTCCGCCACCTCGGCCTCGCGGCAGCGGCGCGGGGCGATCCCGCGCGGGCCGCGGCCTACCACGGGGAGGCGCTGGCGATCTGGCGGCGGCTGGGGCACCCGTGGGGCGTGCCGGCGGCGCTGCGCGACCTCGCCGACCTGGCGCTGGTGGGGGGCGACCCGTCGGCGGCGCTGGCGCTCTACCAGCAGAGCCTGGCCGGGTGGCGGGACCTGCGGGAAAAGTTCCATGTGAGCAGGTGCCTGTGGGGCATCGCCCGGGTGGCCCTGGCGACCGGGCAGGGGGTCCGCGCGGTGCGCCTGCTCGCGGCGATGCGCGCCCTCGACGAGGCGATCGGCATGGTGCCGGCGGCGGATCACGAGGCGCGGATCGCCCAGGCCGAAGACGCCGCCCGGGTGGCCCTCGGGGAGGCAGCGTTCGCCGCGGCCTGGTCCGCCGGGCGGACGCTGCCGCTCGAG
Organism: uncultured Thermomicrobiales bacterium; assembly: GCA_902806335.1. Taxonomy (GTDB): domain Bacteria; phylum Chloroflexota; class Chloroflexia; order Thermomicrobiales; family UBA6265; genus CADCWG01. The sequence continues at coordinate 8,544 of CADCWG010000076.1, forward strand.
GAGGCGATGGCGGAGGCGCTAGCGCTGGCCGCCGGGCGGGCGACGCCGGCCCCGCCGGCCGACGGCGCCGCCCCGTCCG
>CADCWG010000077.1 GCA_902806335.1 uncultured Thermomicrobiales bacterium
GCGCGCGCTGCGATTCGCCACCGACCTGCCCGGCGAGCGGCGAGAGCCCCTCCTGGCGGCGCGGCTCGTCGAGCTCCACCTCACCGGCCAGATGGCGGACGCCATCGCGGCGGGCGAGGCGCTGCTCGCGATCGCGCGGCGGGCGGGAGACGTCCCACTGGAAGCCGAACGCTTGGCATGGCTGGCCTGGCTGCTGGTCGCGGCGGGTCGGAACGCCGAGGCCGACCAGGCCAGCGGCGCGGCGCTCGACGTCCTCGCTGGGGTCCCGCCGGGACGGGCACACGCCTTCGCGTTCTCCGTCCATGCCTCGCTGCGGATGCTGAACCGGGACTGCGCCGACGCGATCGCCTGGGGCGAGCGGGCCATCGCCCTCGCCGAGCGCTTCGACGACGTCGAGGTGCGCGTGCGGGCGATCAACACGGTGGGGGCAGCACGCTTGGTCGCCGGGGACCTGGAGCCCGGCCGGGCCGCGCTCGAGCAGAGCCTCCACCTGGCGCGCGAGGCCGGCCTGGAGTCGGACGTCGCGGCGGCGTTCAGCAACCTCGGGTCCGCCTACGGCGAGATCTACCAGTTCGCGCTCGCCGAGCACTACCTGACCGAAGGCATCGCCTACGCCGCCGAGCGCGACTTGGACCGGTGGCACTGGTACATGGTGGCCTGGCTCGCGCTCACGCGCTTCTTTCAGGGGCGCTGGACCGAGGCGGCGAGCCTGGCCGGGTCGGTCATCCGCCATCCCGGCGCGACCGTGATCAGCCGGATCATGGCGCTCGTCGCGCTCGGCCGGGTCCGCGCCCGGCGTGGGGATCCGGAGGTGGCGCCGATCCTCGACGACGCCCTCGCGCTGGCGGCGCCGACGCAGACTCTGCAGCGCCTGGCCCCGGTGCGGGCCGCGCGGGCGGAGGCCGCCTGGCTCGCGGGCGATCAGGACCGGGCGAGGGAAGAAGCCCGGGCCGCCTACGACCTGGCCGCCCGGCACGGGCTCCGGTGCCATGTCGGCGAGTTGGCCTACTGGCGGTGGCGGGCGCGTGACCTCGACACCCAGCCCCTGGACGCGGCCGACCCGTTCGCCTTTCAGATCGGCGGGGACTGGGCGGCGGCGGCCGCCGCGTGGCGCGAGTTGGGCTGCCCGTACGAGGCCGCGCGGGCACTCGCCGAGGGCGACGAGGCGGCTATCCGCGAGGCGCTGGCCGAGTTCGATCGCCTCGGCGCCCGTCCGGCGGCGGCCATGGCGGCGCGGCGGCTGCGCGAGCTCGGCGCCCGGGTCATCCCGCGGGGCCCGCGGCCCGCCACCCGCGCCAACCCGGCCAACCTCACCCCGCGCGAGGCCGAGGTCCTCGCGCTGATCGCCGCCCGGAGCACCAACGCCGAGGTCGCCGCCCGGCTCTTCCTCTCGCCGAAGACCGTCGAGCACCACGTCTCCGCGGTCCTCGCCAAGCTCGACGTGGCGTCCCGCGCCGAGGCGGCCGAGGCGGCCGTCCGCCGCGGTCTCCTCCCCCAAGATGGGGGGGCGCCAACGCCAACCTAGGGGTCCTCCCCGAAGCGCCCGCACCCGCCGGTCCGGCAGAGTGGGACCGGCCGGACGGACCGGCAGCGAGCGCGAGAGGAGACCAACCGATGCCACGCTACATGGTCGAGCGGACGTTCCCCGACGGGTTGCACATCCCCACCACCGACGAAGGCGCCTCGACCTGCCTCGGGGTCGTCGACCGCAACGCCGACCACGGGGTGACCTGGGTCCACTCCTACGTCGGCGAGGACAAGACCACCACCTACTGCGTCTACGACGGCCCCGACCCCGAGGCCATCCGCCGCGCCGCCGAGCGCAGCGGCCTGCCGGTCGATCGGATCACGAAGGTCTCGGTCCTCGACCCGTACTTCTACCGCTAGCCCGCCCGACCGCCTACCGCTCGCCCGGCCGAACGCTGGCCGGCGTCGGACGCCCCTGTCCCCCACGACGATCTCGCGAAAGGATTCTGTGATGCCGCGTCAGATGTGGCGCATCTCGTTGGTTGCCTTGATCGGCCTTCTCGCCGCGGGCGCTCTCCTCGGCGCCCGGGTGGCCGCCCAGGATGCGGCCCCCCCGCCCGACCCCGCGGCGATCACCGTCGTGGAGCTGGCTCCCGGCGTCACCGCCGAGGTCTTCGCCGGCGTCCCGTCCGACCGGGCCCCCGGGCAGACGCTCTACCCGGCCCGGTTCGTCTTCGACCCCGGGGCCGAGATCTTCCCCCACTCCCACCCGGGCACCGTCGCCCTGGGCGTCGCCGAGGGGCGCTTCAGTTGGACCCTGGTGGCGGGCGCGGCCACCGTCCTCCGCGGCGCCGCTCGTGGCGCCACGGGTCCGGCCGAGGAGATCACGACCCCCGGCACCGAGGTCATCCTCGAGCCCGGCGATGCCATCTACTACGAGGACGACGTCGTCCACACGGCCCGCGGCGCCGGCGAGGAGCCGGCCGTCGTCCTGGGCACGCTGCTGCTGACCGCGGGCGAGCCCCTCCTGATGGAGGCGGGCATGGACATGGGCACACCGTCCGCCGGGTCGGCTCACTAACCGATCACGACCGCCCCTCCGCCGCGCCCGCGGCGTGCCCCTCCTCCCCGCGACCCCGGCCGGGCCGGCTTCGTCACCCGCGCGGTCGTCGGCTTGGGCGTCCCGGGCGCGCTCCGGAGGGAGGGCGCCCGCGCCCGCGCCACCGCCCCCGATCGCTCCCGGCTAAACCGACACGACCTGGCGGCAACACGACTCGCTGGCGAGGCTGCGGCCCAGGCCCTGAGAGAGCGGATCGGCGAGGTCCGCGCCGCCCTCGTCGAGGGCGCGGCCCCCGGGGACCCGCCAGTGACGACGGCCGCCGGCGAGACGACCTGATGCGGACGCGGGGTGTCGACGTGCCGCATGGATCACACGTTCGAGGTCGCGCCGCGCCTGCCTGTCAACGAGCTTGAGCGCCGCTACCGGGCCGCCCGCGCCCGCTGGCGGCCGACCGAGCGCCGCCGCCCCCGCGGGTGACGATCCGGGGTCGGTATCCGTACCGCCCTCGCCCCCTACCCGGCACGACGCGGGTTCTCCTCGCCGGTTCTTGCCGTCGCCGTTCGCCTCAGGCCACGGCGCGACAGGGGCCGAGCGCGCGGTTGTGGCGGACGCATCGGCGGGGTCGGCGACGCCTCCTGCTTCCCACCCCGCCTCCTCACCCCGCCCGGTCGCGTCCTCCTGTCCGCCCCGGTCCGGTGATTCACGCCGTCGGCGATACTGGAGGGCACCACGGCGATCCGATCGGGCGTCGGATGACAGCGGCTGGCAGACGGGGCGGCGCGAGACGGCCGCGTCCATCGGGGGGCAGCATGGACAACACGGGCGTCCCGTCGCTGGTCCCGCTCGGGGCCCGCGTGGTCGATGCGGGCGGGAGGCTGTTCGGACACGTCTCCGGCAGTTCCTCGGAGTTCATCATCGTCAGCCCCTTGGTGCCCTTCGGCGAGGAACTCCCACCCGACCCGATCCAGCCGCCGGCGACCGTGGGGGGCGTGCCGCCCACCGGGCCGGGAGGCACGGATGTGGACACCGGGTTCGACGGCACCGGGGGACGTTTGGAGACCGAAGCGCCGGAGGAACTGCAGAGCAAGGTCTATCGCGGCAGCGTGGCAATCATCGAGATCCGGGACGGAGAAGACCTCCAGAGCAAGGTCTACCGCCTTTCCATCGTGGGCGGAGAAGAACTGCAGAGTAAGGTCTACCGCCTCCCTATACGTGCGATCGCCGACTTCGATGCGGGGACCAACACGGTCCGACTCCATGAGACGGGGGCGTGACCGCTCCGGTCCCGCTCGACGAGAGCGCGGCGGGACCAATCACGGGGTGACGGCGGACCGGTCGGACCAGCGGCGGGGATGGTGGGCGACCCCGCACCGTGGCCGTCTCGGTCAGCGGCTGACGTCACTCCCCGTGTCGAGCGAGTTGGTCGGCCGTTTCCAGGGCTTCGGCGACGGCCTCAGCGGCCGATAGGTCGCCGCCGGAGGCCCGCGCGGCGGCGAAGACGTCGTCTCCCAGCGCCGTCCGGAGGTCAGCGACGGTGCGTTCGTAGGTGGGATGCTCGACCGGCTCCACGGGCACCCCGATGGCCTCGCGGAGCCGGGCCGCCGCGGCGAGCAGCCGGGCCGCCTGCGACGGCCGCCGCGTGGCGATGACCCGCACGAACCCTTCGAGGCAGGCGGCGACGCGCGTCTGGTCGCCCAGCTCACCATAGAGTTCGAGGCTCTCTCGGTACCGCGCGGCGGCCCGGCCGTGGTCGCCCTGCTCGTACGCGATGGCGGCCAGGTTGTCGAGCGTCACGGCGGTCCCCTCCTTGTCTGCCACCCCCCGTGCCAGCGCCAAGCTTTCCTCGTATCGCGCGGTGGCCCGGGCGTGGTCGCCCTGTTCGTGCGCGATCCGACCGAGGTTATGGAGCGCGGTCTCGACCCCGCGCTCGTCCCCGAGTGCCCGAAACAGGGCGAGTCCCTCCTCGAACAGCGCCGTCGCCCGCGGGCGGTCGCCCTCGGCCTGTGCGACGTTGCCCAGGGCGTTGAGCGATGCCGCGACTCCCCGTTGGTCCCCGAGCGTCCGTCGCAGGGTCAGGCTCTCCCCGCATCGGGAGGCCGCCGTCGCGTAGTCGCCCTGCGCCCACGCCAACGTCCCGGCGCCGTGCAGCGCCGCCGCGCGGGCGTCCGGCGACGCACCGCCCATCGCCAGGGCCCGTTCCAACCACCCCCGGCCCTCGCTCAGGTACCCCCGGACGTACCAGAATCGCCACAGCAGCGTGCCGAGGCGCAGCGCCGCGTCGACTTCGGCCCGTTCGATCAGCCAGCCGAGCGCGGCGCGCAGGTTGTCGTGCTCCGTTTCCAGCCGCGCCAGCCAGGCCCCCTGGTCTGGTCCCCGCAGTTGTGGCTCCGCCGTCTCCGTCAGGCTGAGGCACCAGCGGACCTGGGCCTTCCGCGCGGCTTCCTCCTCGCCGCTCTCGGCGAGTCGCTCCAGGCCGAATTCGCGGATGGTCTCCAGCATCGCGAAGCGCGGGCTGTTTCCCCCCGGGTCCACCCGCTGGAGCAGGCTGTTGTCGACCAGCGAGGCCAGCCCGTCGAGGACCGTGCCGCCCACGCACCCGACCGCGGCGCAGACCTCCTCGGCCGCCACGAGGTCGCATCCCCCGGGAAACACCGTGAGACGGCGAAACACCGCCCGACCGGTCGGATCCAGCAGGTCGTGGCTCCAGGCAATCGTGGAGCGGAGCGCCTGCTGCCGCGGATGCCGGTCGACCGCCCCATCCGTCAGCAGCCCGAGCCGGTGCTCGAGGCGGGCAAGCAGCACCGGCGGCGGCAGCAGCTTGACCCGGGCCGCCGCCAGCTCGACGGCGAGCGGGAGACCGTCCACGCGGTGGCAGATCGCCGCCACCGCGGCGGCGTTGTCCGTGGTGACGCTGAATGCCGAGGTGACCGCTTGCGCGCGGTCCACGAAGAGGCGGATCGCCGCGTAGTCCACGAGTTCGTCGGGGGGCGGGGGACGCCGCGGATCGGGCAACGCCAGCGGCGGGACGGCAAACGTGCGCTCGCCGTAGATGCGGAGCGGCGCCCGGCTCGTGGCCAGGACGGTCAGGTCGGGGCAGGCGACGAGCAGGTCGCCGACCAGGGCCGCGGCCGCGGCGAGGTGCTCGAAGTTGTCCAGCACCAGGAGCAGCTGTCGCTCCCGCAGCGACGCGACGAGGTTCCGGACGGATGACCCCACCGGGGTCTCGCGTGCTCCCAGCGTTCCGGCGATCGCCGAGGCGACCAGGTCCGGTTCGGTGATCGGGGCGAGACCAACGAAGGAGACACCGTCCCGAAACGACGCGGACAGGTCCGCTGCCGCCTGGAGTCCCAGCCGCGTCTTGCCGACGCCGCCCGGGCCGATGAGCGTTAAGAGCCGCACCCCGGGCGGGCACAGCAGGCCGACAACCTCGGCGACCTCGGCGGCTCGCCCAACCAACGGGGTCAGGGGCAGCGGCAGCGCCGCCCGACCCGCTGCGTCTCCCCCGGGGCCATCGACCTCGGCGCGCGACGCGGGCCACGCCGCGGCCGCGAACTCCGCCCGCGCGCGCGCCTCGAGCCCGAGCGCGTCGGCAAGCATCCGCAGGGTCTCCGGCCGCGGGGAGCGCAGGCCGCGCTCCAGGTCGCTGACGCCGCGCAGGCTGAGACCGGCCCGCTCCGCCAGCGCCCCCTGGCTCAGGCCGGCGGCCAACCGGTGCCGGCGGAGGGCGGCTGGGAACGACGCGGACACGGAGGCGGTCATGGCACGGGTCCCTCTCGGGGTCACCCACCGCACGACGATGGCTCAGGCGCTGGCCGGCCGATCCTAGCACGCCCGCTTCGGTGGCCGATCCGGTCGCGACGGCGGTTGCGTGGTCGTTGCGTGCAGTCTGCGCGTATCCCGGCACCGCCCTGCCCGGCAGTATGGGGGTGTAGCCACCGACGTCCGGCGGCACCACGATCCGGGGGCGCGAGCCACTGCTGAGTCCCCAACCCGACCGCGGCGGGTTGGGGCGACGCGAGGCACCGCGTTCGCCCGGCAAGCGATCCAGAAGGAGCACGACATGCACGCTTCGTTCGACGCGCTGGCGACGATGGGTACCGAACTGTCCGACGAGCAGCTCGCCGAGGCGGCCGGCGGCCTCACCTGGTACGAGATCTTCTTCTTGGCCAGCGAGGCTCGCCTCGGCATCTAGCCCGAGCAAGCAGACCGAGCACGGGCGGCGCGACCGGCCCTGGTCCTGACCTGCCCCGCTTCCCCAACCCCGGCCGCTGGCCCGCCGCGCCATGGCGCGGCGGGCCAGCGAGCGGCCGACATCGACCACTGGAGAGAACCCGACATGCACTCCACGCTCAACGGACTCGGGGCGATCGGCGCTGAACTCTCCGACGAGGAGCTCGCCGAGGCGGCCGGCGGCGTCATCTGGTTCGTCGTTGGCTTCGCGGTTGGCTACGTCTACGCGGAGCTGACCTAGCACGGCCCACTCCGGCTGTGCCCTCCCCCATTCCCCCAACTCCGCGCGCTACCCCGGTGGGCAAGGCGCGACGTTGGGGCCCCCGTCCACCGCGCGACCACTGAGAGGAATCCGACATGCACCCCACCCTCGCCAATCTGGCGGCGACCGGCACGGAGTTGTCCGATGGGCAGCTCGACGACGCGGCCGGCGGCCTGCTCCCCCTCCTCTACGGAGTGGCATTCGTCTGTGGCGTTGTGACTGGCTACGCACTGGGCCAGTAACCGGGGCCGCGCCGCCGCTGGCGCCCGTGTCAGCGGCGGCGCCTTGGCGAACCGGGCGCGAGCGGCGACCCCCGCGACCGGATGACCTTCCGACGCAAACCTACCCGACAGGAGTCCGACATGAACTCGTCGCTCAGTGTGCTCGCCGCGACCGGCGCGGAGCTGTCCGAGGGGCAGCTCGACGAGGCGGCCGGCGGCGTCCTCCCCATCCTGGTTTTCTGGGGCGTCGGCCTCGCGGTGGGCTACGCCCTGGCCCAGTAACCAGGCCGGCGCTCCCCGCCAATCGCCTCCCGTACCGCGTCGCCCGCGAACCACGCCCGGCCCGCCGCAACTTGGCCGGCCGGGTGGCGGGCGGCGCCAGGCGGGAGACGCCCCTCCCACCGAACGGAGCCCGACATGCACCCGACCTTCGACGGCCTCGCGGCCACGGACACCCTGCTCACCGGGGAGCAAACCGAGGGGGCGACCGGCGGCTCGAACCATGGCCACCCGGTATTCCCGCCGCCCCCGCCCCTTCAGGTCGTTCGCCCAAGCTGGTGGTTCGTCCCGCCCCTGGTCCTCATCTAGGACTTCAGGACACGCCGCGCGGACGCCGCGCGGACGCCGCGCGCTCACGACGTCTCGTGGGCGCCGTGCTCACGAGGCCACCTGCCAACCGGCGGCTCCCCAGGGAAAGGATCCGACGTGCACCCCACCTTCCCCGGCTTAGTGGCGACCGGCGCGGAGCTGTCCGAGGGGCAGCTCGACGAGGCGGCCGGCCGCGTCGTCCTCGCAGCATGGTGGCTGTGTTCGCTCCTCCGCGACGACGCGCCCGACCCATACAGGGTCTGATCCCTCACCAGCAGCATGGCCCGCGGCGGCAGCTCCCTACCCTGTCTCCTCGCTGTTCCGCCCTCACCGCCGACCCGCCTCAGTGGACCGGCGGTGAGGACGCGCGACACTCGCGCCACCGACCGCGGGAACCGGACTGACGCATCGTTCTCGCCCGGCCGGCTGGAAACGCCGGTGCTGGCCCCCAACGAAACCTATCCATTGACCTGGCATCAGGCGGCGCGGACCTGGCATCCAGCGACGATGCGCGCACGCCAGCAGGCTGGCCGTGGGCTGCCGCTCGCGGCCGGCATGTCGTGTCCTCGGAGGCGCGACCCGCGGAGACGACCGGGGTCCGCATCCACGTCACCGCCCACGCCCACGCCCACTTGGTCGCTCTATCACCGAGCACCACGACCCGCCGACGCAGCACGCACAGCTCGCCGCCGTCGGCGGGAGCCATCACGAGGTCGCACGCATGAGCACCACACGTACTCCGGTGGCCCAGTCCCCGTCCATCTTCCGACCGGAGGCCCTCCG
>CADCWG010000078.1 GCA_902806335.1 uncultured Thermomicrobiales bacterium
GTGTGGAACGTGTACTTGTCGCCGCGGTAGACGGCGGTGGCGTACTCGAGCGGGCGGTCGCGGACGGTCGTGGTCAGGCGGCGGGTTCGCAGCACCGGGTCCCCGGGGGCGATGCCGAGCAGCGCCGCGTCTGCCTCGCCGGCGAGCGCGGCCTCCAGGTCCTGCTCGGCCGCGAGCGGCGGCAACCCGTGCCGCGCCTCGAGCACCCCGTAGAGGGAGTCGCGCTCGAGGTCCTCGTCGAGGAGCCGCTCGCAGCCGATGAAGCTGACGAACGACGCCTCGAGCGCGAGCGGTTCGGCGTCGGCCAGGCGCAGCCGGCGGAGGTGGAAGACGGGCTGGCCCGGCTTGACGCGGAGCCAGCCGGCGACCGTCTCGTCGGCCGGCCACATCTCGGCGGTCAGCACCCGCGCGCCCGGCCGCAGCGCCCGCGCCCGCATGTCCTCGGTGAAGCCGGTCAGCCGGAGCAGTTGCTGGGCGATCCGCGGCCGGGCGACGAAGGTGCCTCGCCCCTGCTCCCGGTAGAGCAGCCCCTCCTGGACGAGCTCGGTGATCGCCTGGCGGGCGGTCATCCGGCTGATGCCGTAGCGCTCGCCCAGCTCCCGCTCCGACGGCACGGTGCTCCCGGGTCCCAATTCCGCGGTGCGGATCCGCTCGCGGAGGATCGCCTTGACCTGGTGGTAGCGGGGGACGGGGCCGTCCCGGTCGATGGCATCCATGCCCTGTTCCGGCGTGGGGATCCCCGGGCCGGTCGCCCCGACCGCGGGGATTGACGGCGCCGCGGCGCGGTCGTATGGTCCTATAGTTGTCTAGACCAGTAGCGCTACCTTACACCTTCCCCGGGCGGTGTCAATCGCGGCGCCAGGAGCACGGTGGCGCCAGGCGCCTCGGGACGGCGGAGAGCCCGGCACGGCCCGGGGGTCGGGCGGGCGAGAGGCGCGGCCGGACGGACGACCGGCGGCACGGCGTCACGGACGCGACAGGAGGGCGCCCCGGTGGTTCGGGCGGTGGACGACCTCGTCGGCCAGAGCGTCCTGCTGCGGCCGCACGGGCCGGAGCCGACGCCGGAGCTGCTCGCCGCGCTGACCGCCACCCGCGCCGCCGGGGTGGTCCTCTTCGGCGACAACATCGTCTCGCCGGCCCAGCTGCACGCCCTGGTCACCGCGCTCCAGGGGCACGCCGCCGCGCTCGGGCTCCCGCCGCTCCTCGTCGCGATCGACCAGGAGGGCGGGATCGTCAGTCGCCTCCCTCCCCCCTTCACGGTCGTTCCCAGCCCGATGGCCCAGGCCGCGACCGGGGACCCCGCTTCGGCGGCGACGTGCGCCCGGATCACCGGCGCCCAGCTCCGCGCCTTCGGCGTGAACGTCAACTTCGCGCCGTCCCTCGACGTCAACGTCGACCCCCGCAACCCCGTGATCGGGACCCGCGCCTTCGGCGACGACCCGGCGCTGGTCGCGCGGTTCGGGCGGGAGGCGCTGCGCGGCTACCGGGAGGCCGGCGTGGTCGCGGTCGCCAAGCACTTCCCCGGGCACGGCGACACCACGGTCGACTCGCACCTCGGTCTGCCGACCGTCCGGCACGACCGCGCCCGGCTCGACAGGGTCGAGCTGGCGCCGTTCCGGGCGGCGATCACGGCCGGCGTGCCGGCGATCATGACCGCCCACGTCGTCTGTCCGGCCCTCGACGACCGGCCGGCCACCCTCGCGCGCGCGGTCCTCTCCGACCTGCTGCGGGGGGAGCTCGGCTTCGAGGGGGTCGTCGTCACCGACGCGCTCGACATGCGGGCGATCGCCGACCGCCACGGGCGTGCCGGCGCGGCTCGCCTCGCCAAGGCGGCCGGGGCCGACGTCGTCCTGCCGCTCGGCCCGCTCGCCGAGCAGGTGGCCGTCGTCGACGCGCTGCGGGTCGCGGTTCGGGACGGCGAGCTCTCAGGCGACCTGTTCGCCGGCACTGCCGGGCGGCTCGACGCGCTGCGCGCCGACTATCGGCTGACCCACGCCCTGCCCCCGTTCGCCCCGCCGGACCCCGCGTGGGAGGGGGTGGCCGTCGAGATCGCCGGCCGCGGGGTCACGGTGACGCGGGGGCGGTCGGCATTGCCGCTCGCTGCGGAGACCCGGCTGGCGCTGATCGACTGCGCCCAGCCACGGTGGACACTGGTCGAGGAGGCGAGCGCGCGGGCGGACCTGCTGCGGCGGCTGGTCGGCGACGCGTTCCCGCGCGCCTCGGGCGTGGTCGTCGGCCCCCGGCCGACGCCCGAGGAGCTCGCCGAGGCGGTGGCGCTGGCGGCGCGGAGCGAGGCGGTGCTGCTCGTGACCCGCGACGCCGCCCGGCACCCCCACCAGGCGCGCCTGGGGGCGGCACTGGCGGACCTCGCCGCGCCCATGATCCACGCCGCGGTGCGGGGACCCTACGACGCGCCGTCGGTCCCCGGCGCGGCGGCGACGCTGCTCACCTACGGCGACCCGCCGGTCTCGCTCCTGGGACTCGTGGCTATACTTTCCGGCCGCATCGCACCGACGGGCGTGCCGCCCGTGCGGCTCGACGCCCCATGACCGGGCGCGGGCACCGTCATCGCGCCGGGTACGGCCGGGCGCCCCGGCCACGCGGGCCGCCGGTCGGTCGGGCCGCGTCCTCGCCGGGGGCGCGGGCGATGGCGGGTCGGATCTTCGCCGTTGAGGAGGACCATCGATGTCGTTGAACCGCAGACGGGCGCTGAAGTTGCTCGCCGCCGTCCCGGTCGTCCCCGCCGCGCTGCGGGGCGAGGCCGCGGCGGCGCAGGACGGGACCCCGGTCGCCAGCCCCGGCGCGAGCCCGGTGGCCAGCCCCGGGGCGACCCCCGGCGCCAGCCCGGCCGCCAGCCCGAGCGTGAGCCTGCCGCCGTTGGCCTACACCGGGTCGCTCAACTGGTACCAGTTCGGGTACACCCCGGGCGGGGCGACGGCGGCCTCCCAGCTCGCCGACCAGGCGGTCGCCGCCTTCCAGCAGGCGAACCCGGGGGTGACGGTCAACATCGTCGGGGTGCCCTTCGAGGGCGGCCAGCAGACGCTGGATACCGCGCTCGCCGCCGGCGGCTCTGACGCGCCGGACATCTTCCGGATCGCCTCCGACCGCCTCGTCAAGTACGCCGCCGAGAACCTGGCCGCCCCGATCGATCCCTTCCTCACCGACGCGGACCGGGCGGACATCTACCCCAACGTCCTCGCCGGGGTCGCCTACGAGGGCCAGCACTACGCCTGGCCGCTCTGGGTGCCGCCGGTCGGTGTCTACCTCAACCCGGAGATCTTCGCCGAGCAGGGCGTCGAGCTGCCGGGCGACGACTGGACCTTCGACCAGTTCCGCCAGGCCGCCCAGACCCTCACGTTCGAGCGGGAGGACGGCACCCAGGTCTTCGGCTTCGCCGCGGCGATCCAGCCCGACATCATCAACGTCTGGGCATTCCTCTACGCCGACGGCGGCGAGGTGCTGTCGCAGGACGGCTCGACCTACACCTTCGACAGCCCCCAGGCGGTCAGCGGCCTCCAGAAGCTGACCGACCTCGCGGTGACCGACGCCGTCACGCCGCCGGAGTTCGGCAACCAGATGCTGGCCGACGTGATCGCCGCCTTCAAGGACCAGAAGGCGCTCGCGATGTACCTCGGCGCCTCGGGTGACATCGCCACCTACGTGGCCGAGAACATCCCGTTCGAGGTCCGGCCGATGCCGATCGGGGCGGCCGGCGAGCACGTCACCGTCGGCGGCCTCGGCACCTTCGCGGTGCGGCGGCAGGACGACCAGGCCCGGGTCGAGGCGGCGATGCGGTTCGGCCGCTTCCTGACCTCGGCGGACGTCGCCGCAGCGGTGCCCGGCTACTTCCTCGCCCCCCCGGCCCGCCAGTCGATCCCCATCGACCCGGCCAACGCCGCCATGCGGAAGTTCGGCGAGATGGTGCCCTTCACGCGGCTGATGCCGCAGACGCCGGCCTGGGGGCAGGTCTCGGCCGCCGTCAACGCCCAGATCCAGGCGGCAGTCACCGGCGCGGTCCCCCCCGAGGAGGCGCTCTCGATCGCGGGCGAAGAGGTCACCCCGCTCCTCGAGCAGGGGTAGGTCCGGCGGTATCCGCCGGGGGACGATGAGCTAGGTGCCGCGCCGCCCCGCGGGGCGGCGCGGCGACGATGGGGGCGAGGGGGCCAGCCGGCCTCCTCGCCCGCCGGCGAGGGGACGGGTGATGGCGCGGGCACTCCCGATCAGGTCGGCGCGGACGGCGACGCCGTCGCGGCGGCGGGCCCGGTGGCGGCGCTGGCTCCCCGGCTACCTCTTCGTGCTGCCGAGCACGGCGATGTTCGCCATCTTCCTCTTCGGGCCGGTCATCTGGTCGCTGCTGCTCGCCTTCCAGGACGCCTCGCTGACGCAGCGCGAGTGGACCGGGCTCGACAACTTCCGGGGGCTGCTCGACGACCGCGTCTTCCGCAAGGCGCTGCGCAACACCGCGCTCTTCGCGGCGGTCACCGTCCCGGTCAACCTGCTCGTCGCGCTGGTGCTGGCCGGGCTGATGAAGCCGCTCGCGGCGCGGTGGCAGACCTTCTTCCGGGCCGCCTACTACCTGCCGGCGGTGACCTCGGTGGTGATCCTGGCCACGGTCTGGCGCTGGATGTTCAACCCGCGGTTCGGGGCGATCAACCAGCTGCTCGACCTCGGACCCGTCCCCTGGCTGGCGCGCCCGAACCTGGCGCTGTGGGCGGTGATCCTCTCGGCGGCGCTGACGATCCCCGCCGCCGGCGTGGTGATGTACTCGGCGGCGATGGGCTCGATCCCCGGCGACCTCTACGAGGCGGCCGGGCTCGAGGGGGCCGGCCCGGTCCGCCAGTGGTGGGACATCACCGTCCCGCTGCTCAAGCCGACCACGCTCTACCTGGTGGTGATGTACACGATCTGGGCGTTCGAGGTCTTCGAGCGGGTCTACATCATGACCGGCGGCGGCCCGGCCTACGCCACCACCACCATCGTCCAGTTGATCTTCGACACCGGCTTCCGCGACTGGCAGTACGGCGTCGCGTCGGCCCAGGCGGTCGTCCTCTTCGCGCTGGTCGCGCTCGCGGCGGCGGTCCAGTTCCGCTGGCTGCGGTCCGACGTCCAGTACTGAGCCGATACGCCGCCGGTGGCCGCGGACCGGACGGTACGGCGCGGCGCCAGGTGCGTGACCTACCGCGACGACGAGGATCGGGAGAGAGGGGAATGGCGACGACCCGGCGGGCGCCCCGCCGCCCGAACCCAGCGGTCGGCAAGTGGCTCGCGGTCGCGGTGCTGGTCGCGACCACGCTGGTCTCGCTGTTCCCGCTCTTCTGGATGCTGAGCACCGCGTTCACGCCCGGCTCGGCGACGATCAAGACCCCGCCGAGCCTGATCCCGGTGCCGGAGGCGCTGCTCGACCCGTCATCGCTGCCGACCTGGGTCGCCGAGCGGGCCTACGGCCCGACCCTCGACAACTTCCAGCGCCTGGTCGACCAGACGCGTGGACTGGTCTGGCGCTGGCTGCTCAACAGCGCGGTGATCGCGGTCTCGATCACCCTGTTCCACGTCCTCTTCGACACCATGGCCGGCTACGGGTTCGCCCGCAAGGAGTTCCCGGGCCGCGTGCTGCTCTTCGGGCTGCTGCTCTCGACGCTGATGATCCCGCCCCAGGTGACGCTGATCCCCAACTTCCTGCTGATCAGCCGGCTCGGCCTCGCCGACAGCAACCTCGGCGTGATCCTGCCCGGGCTGGCCGACGTGTTCGGCATCTTCCTGATGCGGCAGTACCTGCAGACCCTGCCCCGCGAGGTCGAAGACGCGGCGCGGGTCGACGGGGCGGGGGAGTGGTCGGTCTTCTGGGGCATCGTCCTTCCGCTCGCCAAGCCTGCCGTCGCGACGCTGGCGATCTTCATGTTCATGCGCTCGTGGAACAACTTCATCTGGCCGCTGATCGTGCTCCGCAGCGGCGACCGTCTCACCCTGCCGGTCGGCGTGGCGACGCTGCAGGGCGAGTTCGCGACCGACGTCGGGCTGATCATGGCCGGCGCGGCGGTCGCGGCGGTGCCGATGATCGTCTTCTTCCTGCTCTTCCAGCGCTACTTCCTGGACGGCATCCGCGTCGGCGCCCTCAAGGGATGACCGTCCCGGACCGCACGGCGACGATCGGGGCCGAGGACTGCCCGGACTGGCCGGCCGAGTGGGCCGGCGGGGGGACCGTCACCCCGAGCAGTCCAGGGGCGGTCCGCACCGGGCTGGACGTCCTGCTGGCGGAGGGCATCCCGGGGCTGGCGGGCGCCCGGGTCGGGCTGATCACCAACCCGACCGGGGTCGACCGAGGGTTGCGGAGCGGGATCGACCGGCTCCACGCTTCCGACCGCGTGTCCCTGGTCGCGCTCTACGGTCCGGAGCACGGCGTCCGTGGCGACGCCCAGGCCGGCGCGCGGGTCGGCGCGGGGACCGACCCCCGGACCGGACTGCCGACCCACAGCCTCTACGGCGAGGAGCGGCGCCCGACCGTGCGGATGCTCGCCGGCCTGGAGGCCCTGCTCTTCGATGTCCAGGACGTCGGCGTCCGGTACTACACCTACGCCTCGACGATGGTTCTTGCCCAGGAGGCGGCCGCCGCGGCCGGCCTGCCCTTCGTCGTGCTTGACCGCCCCAATCCCCTCTCGGGCTCGCGGGTCGAGGGGCCGACCCTCGACCTTGCCTTCGCCTCGTTCGTCGGCGCCTTCCCGGTCCCCGTGCGGCACGGGCTGACCGTGGGCGAGCTGGCGCGCCTCGTCGCCGCCGAGCGGGGCTGGCCCGAGCCGACCGTGGTCGCGATGCGGGGCTGGCGGCGGGAGCAGTGGTTCGACGCGACGGGGCTGCCCTGGGTCCAGCCGTCGCCCAACCTGCCGACGCTGACCTCGGTCACGCTCTACCCGGGGACCTGCCTGGTCGAGGGCACCAACGCCTCCGAGGGGCGGGGGACGACGCGGCCGTTCGAGTTCCTGGGCGCGCCCTGGCTGGACCCCTTCCGCCTGGCGGAGGACCTCTCCGCGCGGGGGCTGCCCGGCGTCGCGTTCCGCCCGGCGTGGTTCACCCCGACCTTCTCCAAGCACGCCGGCCGGCCCTGCGGCGGCGTCCAGGTCCACGTCGTCGACCGCGCGGCGCTGCGCCCGGTCGCGCTCGGTCTCCACCTGCTCGACGCGCTGCGACGGCCGGACCCGGCGGCGTTCGCCTGGGCGGAGGGGCCGGACGGGGTGCCCTTCGTCGATCGGTTGCTCGGGAGTGACGGGCCGCGCCGGGCGCTGGAGGCCGGGCTCGGGATCGAGGAGGTGACCGAGGGGTGGGCGGCGGAGACCAGGGCATTCGTGGCGCGGCGGCGACCCGCGATCCTCTACCCATGACCGGGAGCACCAGGACCGGCGCGGCCGCATTGCCCCCGGAGGGAGCCCCCGTGCCGGACGACCCGCTCGAGGCGCTCGGTGGGCTGGACACCGAGCGGGTCAACCCGGCCACGGCCGAGATCGACCGCCTGGACCCGCTCGAGTTCGCGCGGGCGATGAACGCGGAGGACGCCACGGTCGCGGCGGCCGTCGCCGCGGAGCTGCCGCGGGTCGCCGAGGCCATCGCGGGCATCGCCGCGCGGCTGCGCCGGGGCGGTCGCCTGGTCTACGTCGGCGCCGGGACGTCGGGCCGGCTGGGGGTGCTCGACGCGGCGGAGTGCCCGCCGACCTTCGGCACCCCGCCGGGGCTGGTGGTCGGCCTGATCGCCGGCGGCCGGACCGCGCTGGCCGAGGCCGTCGAGGCGGTCGAGGACAGCGCCGAGGCGGGCCGCGACGACGTGGCCCGGCTGGGCGTCACCGAGGCGGACGCGGTGGTCGGGATCGCCGCCAGCGGCCGGACCCCCTACGTGCTCGGCGCGGTCGCCCACGCCCGAGCCCAGGGCGCCCTCACCGTCGGGCTGGCCTGCAACCGCGGCACGCCGCTCGCCGACCGGGTCGAGATCATGATCGCCCCGGTGGTCGGGCCGGAGGTGATCGCCGGCTCGACCCGGCTCAAGGCCGGCACCGCCCAGAAGCAGGTCCTGAACATGCTCAGCACCGGGACCATGGTCCAGCTCGGCAAGACCTACGGCAACCTGATGGTCGACCTGCGGGCGACGAACGCCAAGCTGCGCCGCCGCGCGGTGGCGATCGTGTCCGCGGCGACGGGGATCGACGAGGCCGGGGCGGCGGCGCGGCTGCGGGCGGCCGACGGCGAGGCGAAGACCGCCATCGTGGCCGCCCTGGCCGGCGTCGATCCGGCCACCGCCCGGGAGCGCCTGGCGGCGAGGGGTGGGTCGGTCCGCGCCGCCCTCGCGGGGGCGGAAGCATGACCGACCGGAGCGACGGGCGCGGGTGGCCCGCCGGGACCCTCTTCGCCGGCGTCGACGGCGGCGGCAGCAAGACCAACGCGGTGGTGGTCGACGCCGAGGGCCGCGAGCGCGGCCGGGGCGCGGCCGGGGCCTCCAACTACGGGACGGTCGG
>CADCWG010000079.1 GCA_902806335.1 uncultured Thermomicrobiales bacterium
TGCGTCCAGTCCCAGTCAAAGGCCATCGCAACGGGGTGGAACTCGATCAGGACCACGCGCCCCCCCGGTCCGAGGACACCGGCGCCCCCCCGGGCCCAGGCGGCGATGTCCGACAGTCAGACGAGGACGCCGGAGGACGAGAAGACGATATCGAACCGCTCGGGTTGGCGGGCCGCCCCGGTCAGCCAGTCGTAGACGTCCGACCTCACGAAGGTGGCCGCGATGCCACTCCCGACGGCTAGACGACGGGCGAACGCATCGCCTCGTCGCTGATGTCGCCCCCTGTCACCCGGGCGCCGAGCCGCGCCAGGCAGTGCGAATCCTGCCCGGCGTTGCACTGGAGGTGGACGAGCGACCGCCCGGCAATGTCGCTCAACAGCGTCAGCTCATCCGGGAACAGCGTCGTGCCACCGTCGCGGAGGAACCGAGCCTGATCGGCGTTGTGGCTGTTGTGCGCCACCGTCGCCGCGTTCCACGCGGCCCGGTTGTCCTCGTGGAGGTCCCGTCTCGACATCAAGTCCCCCCCTGGTCCGAACACCTGAGGGCGAGACCGCGCTCCGACCGGCCCACACCGCGCGGACGAACGGGGCGCCAGCCGGCCTCCGCCTCGCATCGGCCCTCCGCGGGCGAGCACGGCGCCTCCCCCGCCTACGGCTTGGCGGGTGCGCCTCGGTCCGCGACACGCCGGTCGGCGACACGCCGGTCGGCCACGACGCGCCGATCGTGGCCGCCCGGACTGCCGTTCGTCTCGGTCTCGGCGGGAGAGAGCCCCATCCCCGGGCGGGGGATCCAGAAGCCGACGGTCGTGCCGTGCCCCTCCCCGTCGCTCCGCGCCCAGATCCGGCCGTGGTGGCGATCGACGATGCCCCGGGAGATGTAGAGCCCGAGGCCGAGTCCAGGCAGGTTGTGCTCGACCGCGTTCGGCGCCCGCCCGAAGGGCTGGAAGATGCCTTCGACCGCCTCGCCCGGCAGCCCGATCCCCGCGTCATGGACTTCGACGACGACCCCGTCCTCCCGCGGCGCGACGGTCACCCGAACCGCGCCGCCGTCCGGCGAGTACTTCGCGGCGTTGTCGATCAGGTTCGCCAGGACCTGCTCCAGTCGATCGGGGTCGGCGATCACCGGGCAGGGAGCCTCCGGAACGCTCAGCTCCAGGGGGTGCAGGTCCCCGAGGGTGTCGCCGTAGCGGTCGACCACCTCGCGGGCGAGGTCGACGAGGTCGAGTAGACGAGGACGCAGAGGAAGCTGGCCGAGGCGGATCCGGGAGACGTCGAGCAGGTCGCTGGTGAGCAGCGCCAGGCGGTCTGTGGCGCTGTCGATCGTCTCCAGCGAGCGGGCCAGGCGCTCCGGTTGCAGCTTGCCCTTGCGGTGCCCGCGGAGCAGCATCTGGGAATAGCCCTTGATGCTCGCGACCGGGGTGCGAAGCTCGTGGGCGGCGATCGAGAGGAACTGGTCGCGGGCGCGGACGGCAGCCTGGGCCTCGCTGAACAGATCGGCGTTGTCGATCGCCATCGCCATCCGGCGCGCCAGGTCCTCGGCGAGCCCGAGATCCGCCGGGCCGAACCGCCTCCCCGACTCGGCGGTGGCGAGCGTGATCACCCCGAAGATCCGCCCGCGGGCCGAGACCGGAGCGCTGAGGACCGACACCAGACCGAGGTCGCGCAGGGCGCGCAGGAGCGCGGGATCGTCGGTGGCGGACTGCAGTTCGTCGTCCGAGACCGCCGTGACCATGTGCGAGCGGCCCGAGCGGATCGCCTTCGTCGGGCCATACGGGGCGTCCGGATCGCCCTGCTGCCGCTCGGTGATCGCCCGACCCAGGGCCAGCCGGGCCGGGTCCCGGTGGGCGAGGGCCATCCGGCGGAGGGTCTGGTCCTCGCCCACCGCGTCGATCGCGCACCAGTCGGCGACCCACGGCACGGCGAGGTCGGCGACGCGCTCGGCGGTCACCGCGTAGTCGAGCGACGAGGCCAGGATGTCGCTCGCCGCGGCCAGGAAGCGCCCCCGGTCCTCGGCCGCCTTCCGCTCGGTGATGTCGGTCTGGACGCCGACGAAGTGGGTGAGCCGGCCATCGACATCGAAGACGGGGGAGATGTGCAGTTCGTTCCAGAACGGCTCGCCGTCCTTGCGCTCGTTGAGGATCGTGACGCCGACCTCGCGCGATTCGGCGATCGCCCTGCGGATGATCGCCCGCTCCGGCTGGTCGCCGTGGCGCCCCTGGAGGAAGCGGCAGTTGGTCCCCAAGATCTCGGCCCGGCGGTAGCCGCTCATCCGCTCGAAGGCCGGATTGGTGTCGACGATCGGGTTGTCCGGCAGCGTGGCGTCGGTGATCACGATGCCGCTGCTGGCGGCGGCCATCGCCCGGTCGCGCACCCGGAGCATGTCCTCGACGCGCCGGCGCTCTTGGTCTTGCCCCGGTCGCTGGTCGCGTTCGCTCACCCTGCCGTCCACCGACTCTCGGCTGGTTCCCGAATCGGGCGACGCGACTCCGCCCACGGGGTGCCCGGCCGCCTCGCTCGATCCACGCTGCGCGGAGCGTCGGCGGTGACGCTGCAACTCCGGTGCCCACGCTGCCATGCCGGTAGTGCCGCATCGCCGACCGCGCGCAGCCTCCGTTCCCTCGGTCGACGGCAGCGGGGACGATCCCCGAGGGGCACGACGGGGCGCACCAGGGGCCGTCACGGAGGACAGGTCCCGGCCGTCACGCGCGGGAGACTGCCCGCGGGCCGGCCGCTACGTCGTCTTGCGAAGGCGCGGGTCGACCACCGGTTCCATCGCCAGGGCCAGAAGCATGAACGCGAGCGCGGTGACGATGATGAGGACGCCCGGCGGGATCACCCACCACCAGTACCCGAGGTAGAGCGCGCCGGTCTGGAAGCCGGCCCGCAGCATCTGCCCCCAGGTCGGGATCGAGGTGTCGCCTAGCCCGAGGAAGCTCAGCGAGGCTTCGGCCAGGATTGCCCCCGGCGCGGAGAAGATCATCTGGGCGATCACGAACGGCGCGACCTGCGGGAAGACGTGGCGCACCATCACCCGGCGACGGGATGCGCCGAGGGCCCGGGCCGCCTCGACGAGTTGGCCGCCGCGCACCTGGAGCACCATCGAGCGGACCAGGATCGTCAGCCCCGGCCAGGAGAAGGCGACGAGCACCAGGATGATCAGCCAGAGGTTGCTGCCGAGCACGAACACCAGAAAGATCAGCAGCGGCAGCACCGGCACGTTGCTGATCACGTCGCACACGCGCTGGATGATCGCGTCGGTCGTCCCGCCGGCGTAGCCGCTGACGACGCCGAGCGACGCGCCGATCGCGGTCGAGAGGACCGCCGCCAGGGCTGCGATCAGGAGCCCGATCGGGAAGCCGTAGAGCAGGCCCTCCCAGAGGTCCCGGCCCAGCCCGTCGGTGCCCATCACGCCGAAGACCGTGCCGCCGAGCACCGCCCGCACCTCGCCCAGGGCGTCGGCCGGGTTGGCGACCACGAGCTGGACCTGGAGCTGGTACTCGCCGCGGAGGAGCTCGATCCGGCCGGAGCCGTCGGCGCCCGGCCGCCCGAAGAGCGCCCGGGCGAGGCGGTCGCTGTCGGTGAGCGAGCCGGCGACCGGGAGGCCGGGGTAGAGCGCCGCGTAGGCCTGGGCGATGCCCTGGGCCGCCGACTCCTGGGCGGAGAGCAGGAGCCGCTCGGGGGGGTCGAACCGCCGGAAGGGCGCGACCTCGCCGGTCCGCGGTCCGGGGGCGACCAGGTTCGCCAGCCGGACCGGGGGCGACCCGGCCGGCGCGTCGGGCCGGATGAGGCTGACCGCCACGACCGGAGGGCGACCGCCGTAGGTCAGCCCGTCGAGGGTGACCGAGAGGAGCGACGGGAAGTCGTCGCCGTCGACGGCGAGCGGGAAGCGGTAGGTGCGGACCTCGCTGTTCGGGTTGGTGGCCACCTCACTCGGCGCGGTCAGGTTCCGCTCCAGGTGGCGCACCGGCTCGCCGCCGCCGAGCCAGGCCGTCCACGCCGGGCGGACCGCCTTCGGGTTGTCGGCCCAGACGCCCGGGTTGCTCCAGCGGGCGGTGCCGAAGTCGCCGGGGTAGGTGAGGACGACGTAGGCCGAGATCGCGAGCATCACCGCGAACATCGCGACGCCCGCCTTGCCGACCCCGCCCGCCAGCAGCAGGCGCAGGGCTCCCCGCCAACCGACGGCCCCCGGCTGGCCCTGCTCTCCCCGATCCGTGTCGGTATCGGCGCCGACCGGCGCGTCGCCGCTGGCGAGGGCCACCGACCGCGTCGCCTCGGCGGCTTCCGGGCGCGCGGTGACCTCGGTGGCGCCACCGGCGGCGGTCGCGCTGGGGACGGACGTCGTTGGGTCGGCGGTCATGGATGAGCCATCAGCGTTCAGCCATCAGTCCTCAGCCATCAGCAGTCAGCCTTCGGTGCTTGCCAGCAGGCGCCGGCGGCCGTGGGGGTACCGGGAGGCGACGGGTGAGGCGAGCCGTCGCCCCGACCGGACCGTGCGCGGCGTGGTCCGACCGGGAGCCCCACCGCCACGATCGCCGGTGCGCCACCATCCCATGCCCCGGGTCCCTTCTCCGCCCCCTGCCACCTGGCCACCTGGCCGCGTCACCCGTACCGCACCCGGGGGTCGAGCAGCACGTAGAGGATGTCGAGGACGAAGCGAGCGACGACGTACATCAGGGTGAAGACGAACGTCAGCGCCACGATCACCCCCTCGTCGGGGGTCCCGGAGACCGCGTCGTAGTAGAGCCGCCCCATGCCCTGCCAGTTGAAGACGGTCTCGACCAGGATCGACCCCGAGAGGCTGCCGGCCAGGCCCAGGATCAGCCCCGTCACGATCGGCGGGGCGGCGACCCGGAGGATGTGCCGGCGGTTGACCAGTCCCTCCGGCAGGCCCTTCGCGCGCGCGAGCTGGACGTGGTCCTCCTGCGCCACCGTGACGGTCATCGTGCGCACCGTGTAGATGTAGGGGCCGATGCTGATCGGCACCAGCGTCAGGATCGGCAGGATCGCGTGGTGGGCGAGGTCGACCGCGCGGTCCCAGCGCCCAGTCGGCGGCGGCGTGCTGTACATCCCGCCCGACGGCAGCCAGTCGAGCTGGAACGCCAGGACCAGGATCAGCAGGATCCCGAGCCACCAGGAGGGCACCGCGAAGCTGACCGCCGCGAAGTAGGCCATCGCCCGGTCGATCCGGCTGCCGACCCGCGTCGCCATCCTGGCGCCGACCGCCAGCCCGACCAGCGCGGTGATGATCGTCGAGGTGGTCAGCAGCAGCACCGTGTAGGGGAGGCGCTCCTGGACGATGTCCGCGATGCGGGTGCTCCCCTCGGCCGTCCGCAGCGAGCGGGCCTCGCCCAGGTCGAGCCGCAGGACGCGGAAGACCTGCGGCGGGAGGCGGATGTACCAGGGGTCGTCCAGGCCGTAGAACGCTTCGAGCTGGCGCTGCCGCTCGGCGACCGCCGCCTCGAGCTGGGCGGGGTCGCGGATGGTGCGGGCCAGCCCCTCGCGCTCGCCGCGCAGCTGCTCGCTGACTTGGGCGTTGAGGAGATCGTCGGAGAACCCGGTCGCGCCGAGCGAGAGGACGAGCAGGACGAGCACGGCGATCAGCACGCCGAACAGCGTCAGCGCCCGGACGGCCAGCGGGCGGAGCACGGCGATCACGGGCGTCTGCCTCCGCGCGCGGCACCGGCGGCGCCCACGGGGCCGGACCTTCGGTGCCAGCGGCTCGTCACGTCGTCGTGCTCCCCCCTACGCCTCAAGTTGTCGGATCGACAGCCCGGGAGTGGGTGACGGGCTGACACCTTCCGACGAGTGCCAGCCGGCCGGCCGCGCCGACCTTCACTTACTCCTCGCCGCGCGGCGACTCGCCGCGTCGTCCCCGTGCCGACGGGGCCTGCCGCCCGTCTCGCCGGCCGGGCTACAGGCCCACGTTCAGGTCGACACGCTGCTCGGCGACCTGCGAGAGCTCGCTGCTGGAGGCGAGCAGGTAGAGCTGGTAGACGCTCGGGAAGAGCGTCGCCGTCACCTCCGGTCCGACCGCGACGTCGAACTGCCCCGGCGCCGCGCCCGGGGTGGCGGCGCCGCCCGCGACCACCGTCCCGGCGGCCGGATCGACCAGCACGAAGGTGACCGACAGTTCGCCGGGTCCCGTCACCGTGACCGGAACCGCGATCGCGTCGCCGAGCACCACGGTGGCGGGCGGCTGGGCGGTGATCCCGAGCCGCTGCGGCGCGCCGAGGGCCCAGTCGCCCGGCTTGAAGGGGTAGCCCTCCGCCCGGAACGCCGTCAGCTCGGCGAACTGGGCCGGCGGGTCGTAGCGGGTCAGGGTGTAGGGGCCCTGGCCGATCACCAGCAGGTTCGTCTGGTCGAACCAGTCGATGCAGGCCTGGTAGCGCGCCGTGGCGTCCTCGGGGGTGACCAGCGTCTCCCCGCCGAGCTCGAAGACGCCGGCCGGCACCGAGCGCGCGTCGAGGAACACGCGGAGCGTGCGGACCACCGCCCGGGCGTCGGTCTCGGTGACCAGGTTCAGCCAGGGGACACTGAAGCGGGCGGCGGCGGTGTCGGTGAAGGCGCCCGTCCGCTGGGTGAAGACGATGTCGTCGAGCGCCGCCGCCAGCTCCCAGGGCGTGGAGGCCGCGCCGGGGCTGGCGAAGTCGGCGATGTAGGCCGACTCGAAGTGCCAGTAGTCGACGTAGACCTCGAGCTTGTCCCCCTCGACGAGCCGGTAGCCCCGGAACCGCTCCAGGAGTGGCCGCGAGGTCACCCCGATCGCCGTCTCGATCCGGACCTTGTCCTCGTCGTAGGCGAACTCGAACCCCTGGGCGATGCCGTAGAGCACGTCGGCGGCGGTGATCGTCGGACCGTGGTGGAAGGGTGAGGCGAAGAGCCGCGCGTAGTCGTAGGTGACCTTGCTGGTGGCCTGGGTGCCGGCACCGACCGGCGCCCAGGCGTCGGCCACCGCGTCCCAGAGCACCGCGTCCTCGGGCACGTCGAGCGTGCCGTCGGGCCCGGCGGTCTCGACGGCGAAGTCGACGCGGAACGGGGTCGGTTGGCCGGTGAACGGGTGCGAGAGGATCGCCGGGTCGACGATGTTGCGGTTGATGTCCGAGCTGTAGGCGTCGCCGAAGCCGCCGACCGGGTTCCAGGTGGTGCGCTCGGTCGAGACCCAGAGGTTGCCGACGCGCAGCTCGTCGCGCCCGGGCACGCTCGCCTCGCGCAGCGCCAGCGGCGTCTTCGGCCCGCCGACCAGGTCCTCGGTCAGGTTCTGGACCTCGGTCCGCACCGGGAAGCTCTGGAGCGCGGTGACGAGCCAGATCCGGACCGACTCGTCGATCGCGAGGGAGGTCATCTCCCGGTAGAGCGCGTCGCGCTCTTCCCGGCTGGCGAACTCGCCGCGGTAGAGGCGCTGGCCGACGGTGTCGAGCTGCTCGTTGGTGTACTGCCAGAAGCCGGTCTCCTGCCAGCCCGGCATGTTGCCGAGCCAGGGGGCGGCGTACTGGTTGATCGCGCCGAAGTCGTAGCGCTGGGGCGAGGAGCGGCTCCAGCCTTCGGTGTAGAGGTGCCACTGGAAGGCGATCGGGTCGCTGGCGTAGACCGCCAGCGTCGCCGGCCCGAACTCCTGGTAGGCGGGCACGACGCTGAAGCCGGCGTTCTCGAGCGCGACGCGGATCAGGTCGCCCGTGTCGCGCCGCTCGTCCTCGGTGCGGGTGACGAACTTGAGCTGGACCGGCCGGCCGTTGAAGGTCCACTTGCCGTCGCCGCCGCGGCTGGCCCCGGCCGCGGTCATCTCGGCGTCAATGACCGTCTGGGCGAGACCCGGGTCGTAGCGGACGTTCTTGGCGCGGACGGTCTCGAAGACGGTCAGCTCGTCGTAGTCGAGCGGGCTGACGTGGGAGTACATCGGGACGGCGCGCCCCTGGTAGATGCTCTGGGCGATGAAGTCGCGGTCGACGAGGTACTGGACCGCCTGCCGGATCCGGGCGACCGAGAAGGGGTTGAAGCCGGACGCGTCGGGGGCGGGGTTGAGGATCAGCGAGGTCGTGCTCGCCGGCGCCTCGACCAGGCGGATCGTCTCGGGGTTGCCTTCGGCGAGGTCCCGGGCGGCGGTGGTCTTGAGGCCGAAGAGGTAGAGGTCCATCTCGCCGTTCTGGATCTGGCGCGGCGCCAGGTCCACCCCGAACGACGAGAAGATCACCTTGCCCGTCGCCGGGCCGACCGCCGGCGCGCCCTGGGCGCCGAGGGTTCGCGGCAGCGCGGCGCGGGCCGCGGTCGGGTCGGCGGCGAGCAGCCCCGCTAGGGAGGCGGAGAGGCCGGCGGCGGTGGCGCGGCCGAGGAAGGCGCGTCGCGAGAGGCGCCCGGCGGCAAGGTCGTCGAGGGCGGTCCGAAGGTCGGCCATGGCGGGGTCTCCGGGCTCCGTGCGGCGAGCGAAGCGGCGGGTCGACGGCGACCCGACGGGGCACGGCGGGCGGCACCCCGACCGGGAACGACGCGC
>CADCWG010000080.1 GCA_902806335.1 uncultured Thermomicrobiales bacterium
GCGGCCGACGTCGAGCGTTTGGGCGAGCTGCGTGGCGACGATGCCCGCGAAGGCGACGGTCCGCGCCATCGGCAGCCCGCCGGGGCGCAGCGCGAGGGCGTAGGCGGCGAACGTGGGCGCCGCCGTGGCGGCGGCACGGCGCAGGATGTCGTTGCGCAGGGGCGCGTCGAGGGCCGACGTGCCCTCGCGGGCGAGGCCGGCCAGGTTGTGGTGCTCGGGCTGCTGCAGGGCCACGGCGAGGGCGGGCAGGACGTCGGTGATCAGGTTCACCGCGAGGATTTGGCGCGAGGTCAGCGGGGCGGCGAGGCCGAGCAGGCTCGCCCCGACCTGCAGGCCGAGCTCGCCGAGGTTGCCGCCGAGCAACAACCCGAGGGCGCGGCGGATGTTCCGCCAGAAGCTGCGGCCCTCGACGAACGCCTCGACGAGGGTGGCGAAATCGTCGTCGGCCAGCACCACGTCCGCGGCCTGGCGCGCGACCTCCGTCCCGCCGCGCCCCATCGCCACCCCGACATCGGCGAGGCGGAGGGCCGGCGCGTCGTTGATGCCGTCGCCCGTCATGGCCACCGTATGGCCGAGGCGCTGCAGGCTCTCGACGATCCGCAGTTTGTCGAGGGGGGTCGCCCGGGCGATGATCCCGATCCGTCCCAGGCGCTGGTCGAGTTCGGCGGGGTCGAGCCCGGCGATCTCCGGTCCCGTCAGCACGTCGTCGTTGTCGCCCAGGCCGGCGTCGCGGGCGATGGCGCGGGCGGTGGCGGGGTGGTCGCCGGTGAGCATGATCACCCGGACGCCCGCGTCGTGGCACCGGCGCACCGCGGCCGCGACGGTGGGCCGGAGCGGGTCGCTGATGCCGAGGAAGCCGAGGGCCACGAGCTCCTTCGGATCGTCGGTGGGTCCGCCGTCCGGCCCCTCGGCGACCATCAAGACGCGCAGCCCGCGCTCGGCCAGCGCCCGCGCCCGCGCGAGCAAATCCTCCCGGCCGACCTCATCGAGGGCGACCTCGCCGCCTTCGCGCCGCGCGCGGGCGCATCGCGGAACGAGGGCCTCCGCGGCCCCCTCGACGCAGAGGCGGCCCTGGACGACGGCGGCATGGAACGACCGCGCCGCGTCGAACGGCGAGTGGGCCTCGCGGGGCAGCCGCAGCTCGTCGCCCAGGCCGACCTGTCGTGCGCCTTCGACCACGGCGACATCGGTGCGGTCCGTGGCCGCGTCCAGGGCGTCGGGGTGGGGGCCGGCGAGGGCCGCGGCGAGGAGCACGTCGCGCAGCCGCGCCGCCAACGCCGGGGACGGGCGGGCCTCGTCGTCGAGGTCGGCCACCAAGCTCAGCTTGAGGCGTCCCTCCGTGAGCGTCCCGGTCTTGTCGGTGCAGGCGACGTCCACGCGACCGAGGGCCTCGACCGCCGCCAGGCGATGGACAAGGGCCTGACGACCCGACAAGCGGCGCGCGACCGCTGCCTCGCCGATCTTGGCGAGCAGCGGCAGGCCCTCAGGAACGGCGGCGATGGCGATGCTCGCCCCGACGGCGAGCTGCGGCAGGGGGGGCGCGCCCCGCAGCAACCCGGACGCGGCGACGATCCCCCCGCCCGCCGCGGCGACGGGTAGCACCTGGCGCAGCATCCGGTTGAGGCGCGCACCGAGGGGGCTCTGGCCCACGTCGTCGAGCGCCAGGGCGGCGCCCGTCGCACCCAGGCGGGTATCCGAACCGACCGCGACCACCACCGCGCGGCCCGTGCCGACGGTCACGTCGCTGCCCTCGAGAACGACGCGGGCGCCGTCGCTCTCGGCATCCGCGGCTTTCCGAACCGGCAACGACTCCCCGGTCAGGGCCGCCTCGTCCACCTCCAGGCCCTGGGTCTCGAGGAGGCGCGCATCGGCGACCACGCGGTCCCCCGGGGCGAGCAGCAGCACATCCCCCGGCACGACGTCGCTCGTCGGCACCAGCACGGGTTCACCGTCGCGCCAGACCTGGGCGGTCGCGGCCCCCATCCGATCCAGCGCTTCGGCGGCCTGGTTCGCCCGCGACTCCTGCCAGGCGCCGGCGGCCGCGTTCGCGACGACCATCGCGCCGATCATCGCGACATCGGCCGGCGCGCCCAGGACGAGCGAGAGCCCAGCCCCGGCCAGGAGGATGCCGGTGAGCGGGGAGCGGATCTGGTCGAGGACCGCGGTGAGCAGGCGGTTGCGTCGCGTCACCGGACTGACCGGGCGCCGACGTGCCGCCGCCTGGGCGTGCGTGAGGCCGGCTTCGGTGGTATCGAAGGCCCGAAGCACGCTCTCCACGCTCTGCCGACCCCATCGCTCGGGATGCGGGTCGTCCCACCACCGCACCGGATTCCGCGGCGCTTGCCCGCCCCGCGTCCGCGCCCACCCGACGGCGAGCGCGCCGAGCGACGCGATGCTGACCACGAGGGGCGCGCGCCCGATGCCGGGTCCACTCCGCAGGCCCCAGAGGGCGCCGACGCCATTGGCCACCGCCGACAGGACCACGGAGTCCCGCGCCACCGCCTCGCGGCGCGCCCCGGCGGTCACGATGGCCGCGACGCCACCGAGGTCGACGGCCAGCAGGTCGGCGCGCGCCGGCATGGGACTGCCGTTCGGCGTGAGGCCGATGGCCAGGTCACAGACCGCGAAGGCCGCCCCGGCGTCCCCCCGGTCCGAGACGAACGCGACGAGGGCTCCCTCGGCCTGTCGCGCCCGAACGATCGCCGGCGCATCGCCGCCGACAAGCTGCGGGATCCCCGCGCGACGGGCAACGGCCCGCGCGGAGACCGGGCCATCGGCGGCGAGCTGGGCGATCTCCACGCCGTGGCGCCGACACGCCTCGGTGAGGTCGGCGACGCCCGGTTGCAACCGCGGCCGGACCGCGAGCAACCCGAGCGGCCGCCCGTCGTGCTCCCGGCGCAGGAGCAGCGCGTAGTCGCCCCGGTCCCGCAGGTGGCCCGCTCCCAGCACTGGGTCCGTGTCGTCGACCGGGCCGAGCGAGTACCGGAGGCCCTCGACCGACGCGGTCGCCACGTTGCCGTCGAAGGAGCCGTCGGTGGCGGGGAGGTGCCCCCCGGTCGGGAAGAGCCCACCCCACGGCGAACCGGCCGCCGCGGACAGTCCTCCCGCCCGCGCCAGGACGTCGGCCATGTCGTGGCTGTCGGTCAGCGGAAGCACGTTCGCGAGCTCGAACCCGTCGGTCAGGACCCGCGTCCCGTCGAGGAGCAGAACGTTGGGCAGCCGGACGGATCGCTCCGGCCGCGTGCCGACCACCGTCACGCCGGAGCGGAGCATGCGCGCGGAGGCCCCGGCGTCGGCGGCGTTCAGTCCGGCCAGGGCGGGCCGGGGGTTGACCAGGAGCAGCGCGGCAAACGCGCGGGGGAGGGACCGGGTCGCGACGGCCGTCAGCGCGGCGTAGGCAAGCGAGAGCGGTCCCGCCGCCCGAAGGTAGCGATCGGAGACGGATTCGGGGGGCGGTGCCGAACGGGGTTCCGGCTCGAACCCCCGTCCGCGCCCCAGCTCCACGGCAAACGGCCCGCCGTAGAGCGGCGCGCCGGCGTCGACCGCGGCGCCGGGAACGGCCGGGGCCGGGAGCCCGTCGGGACCGACAACCGTGCCGGTGCCCTCCAAGACCGTGGCCCCAAGCGGGCACCGCCCACCCGCCTCGAGACGGATCACCGCCCCAGGACGGGGCGCCGGAAACCGCTCCGTCCGCGCCTCGTGCGCGCGCCACGCCGCCTGCCGAGCCCTCACCTCCGTGAACGAGCGCAGGGCCTCCATGCCGACAATCGCGAGCCCAAGGGGCCCCCGGGCAAGGGTGAGGCTCACGATGCCGGCGGCGCTGAGCGCGCCATCCACCGCGTCCGGCCCGAGCAGCCGACCGAGCGCGCCGCGAACCGCCGGGAAGCTGTCCAGGACGCCGATCAGGCCGGCCACGACGGCTGGGCCGGTGGCACCTGCCGGTGGTGGGGCGCCGCCGGCCAGGCGTTGGGCAGCGAGCAGGCCGAGCCCGAGGGCCGCTCCGGAGGCGCGAGTTCCGCTCCGCACCAGGGGCCGCCGGTCGAGCGGATGGGCCGGGCGCCCCTCACCAGGAAGCTCCGGGAGCTCCACGGCGGACACGTCGGCAAGCAGGTCCTCAAGGACCACGTCGGCGGCCGCGAACTCGACGAGGACGCGCCCGGTGAGCGGGCTCGCGCTCGCCCGCAGGACGCCTGGCCGCGCCTGGAGGCGGTCGAGGACGCGGGCAGCCACGTCGGGATCGCGGTCCAGGCCCCGGACGGCGATGCGGGCGCGCACCGTGTCCCCACGACGCTCGCGCTGCGCGGGCGGAGGCGGAGCGAGAGGGGCGGCGGCATCCTCGTCTGCCGTCGCCGAGGCCAACCTCTCCGCCGCGGCGAGGATCGCCGCCTCGTCCGTCGCCGCCGGGTCGTAGCGCACGAGGACGTTGCCCGTGAGCGGATTACCCTGCGCGCTGCGCACGCCCTGGACCTGACGGAGCCGCGCTTCGATGGCATGCTGGCCCGGCCCCGCCCAGCCCGGGAGGTGCACCCGCGCTCGTCCCGGAAGCGCATGCACCAGGCGAGGGTTCTCGGCCGAAGTCACACCCATCTCCCTGCCCTTCGGATCGTCGAATCGCTAGCCCCACGCCCCAAGACCGTCGGCAGGCGTGCACATACGCACCCCTCGGACAACCAGAAGGCCCGGAGGGACGACCGCGGCACACGGACCGAGGCGCCATCCGGCGCCTCGGTCCTGCAGATGCCGATTCGAACGGGTGGCGTGGGGGGGGCCGGCTAGCCCTGTCTGCGGCCGCGTTCCTCGCGGGCGCTCTGCGCCTCCGCCCAGATATCCTCGGCCGCCTCGCGGGCGAGGGCCGCTACCTGGAGAAGGCGCAGCCCGACGAGCGACGCGAAGGGACCAACCCGCCGCCCCATACCGTCCACCAACTCCTCGGCTCGCTCCATCGACGGGCGAGCCGGCCTCTCGTCCTGGGCCTCAACCATGCCCATCAGCTGAGGATCGGCTGCGGGGTACCAGTGTCCTCGGCCCCCGCCGGCGGTCGATCGGATGTCACCGCGCTCGTCCCGTCGGTCGCCATACCGGCCTTCGCGTTCCGGGCGGCCGCGGAAATCGCGTCACTCGCCATGAGCACCCCCGTCACACCGTAGACCGCGCCCCGCCGCAGCACCTTACGCGCCCGGGGCGAGAAGATCGCCGCGGTCGCGGCGACGGCGACGGCAACGTGCGAGTCGAGATAATCTTCCACGGCCATGTCGCGCCCTCCGCATCGAGCGAACGCCATCGGCGGCATTGTAGCGATGATCTCCGCGTTCTCGACAGACGGCGCCGCGTCCCCTGCTGCAGCCTGACCGCCCTTGTCCGCAGGATCCGTGTTCTCCCGAGCCGGTGACTGCGCCGGCACGCGTCCTCGGCGACGCCGTGAGGGCTCCGCTGAGGACGCGCTCGCCGCCCAGACGGGGGGCGGTGCTACCGGACGATGAGCGTGCCGACCATCCCGGCCGGCGCGTGGCCGGGGACGTTGCAGTAGAACTCGTAGGTCCCGGCCGAAGCGTTGATCGTCGTCTCGACCGTCTGCCCGACCGGCAGGTCGACGCTGATGCCCAGCGCGTCGACGCTGAAGTTGTGCGGTCCCTGGCCGAGGTTGGGCAGCACTACCCGGACGTCGGTCCCGGCGGGGATGGTCACCTCCTTCTGGTTCCAGTTGATGTCCACGGCCTCAATCGTCACCGCCTGCGCCGCCCCCGCGGCCTGCGGGGCGCATGGCGTGGCGTCGGGCGACGCGGCGGCGCTGGCCGCCGGCGAAGCGTCCGTACCCGTCGCTGGGGAGGCGTCGGGCGTCGCCCCCGGCGTCCCGATCGCGCACGGGCCGGCCGCGCCCGGCGTCGCGTCCTGCGCCACCCCCACCCGGTCAACGGTGATCGTCAGTGCCACCAGCGCGGCCATAACCCCGGACACCGCGAGCCAGCTCCCAAGCCGTGCCATGTCTGCCCTCCTCCTGGGGATCATGAGTGCCGAGCAGGGCTGCTGTCGCGGCTCCGCCGGGCACCTCGTTCGGTCACCGTCAGCCCGAGGGCCAAGTTCGGATCCTCGGGGCTGCCAACCCGGCAGGAGACCTTTTGGGCGCCGGCCTGCAGGTCGGGCGTCATTACCCTGCCATCACCGACCCATAGCCCGACGGCTGGGCCGGACGGTGCGAACGAAGGCCGGTGCCTCGGGCCGTTCCCGCGACACCGGCCTCGTCCCTGGGTTAGCGGGGCCGCGCCGCTAGGACGTCGGCGTCGCGTACTCCTCGTCCCCGTGGTCGCCGGCCCCGCCTCCAAGCCCCTCGGCCAGGTAGATGACGACCTCGGTCTGGTCGCCCCTCCCCTCGAGCACCGCGATCCCCGTGTAGCCGGAGTCGTTCAGCTCGCCCAGGCCGACGACCAGGGTGCCGCCCTCGTCCGTCCCCGGCCCGGTCTCGATGCGGCCGCCGATGTCGCCGCAGGCGATGTACTCCTCGATGTTTTCCTCGCTCTGGTGGAGGTTGATGGCGTGCCCGCCCTCGACGATCTCCTCCAGGGTCGCGTCGACGAGCGTGAAGCTGGTCTCGACCCCGAACGCCGTCTCGGCACCCACGGGCTCTCCCATCTCCATCGGGGTGGCGTCGGCCTCCGGCGTGCCGCCCATCATCCCGTCCATCATGCCTGTCTCGCTGACCTTGGTCAGCGGGAAGACCACCTCCCCGAGCTCGTCGCACGTCCCCTCGTGGATGTGCGCCGGGTGGGCCTGCATCTCGTTCTGCGCGCTGGTCGGGGCGAAGCTGCCGAGGAGCGCCGCCCCCGCCGCGACGGCCGCCAGCAGGCTGGCCGCGGGGGTCATCCGCCGTCGGGTGCGGGAAAGCTGAGCCGTCATCTGTCCGTTCCTCCCCAAATCTGCCGTTTGCCGGGCGCCACCCTGGGCCGGCATCCATCTCCCGGCGCCACCGCCGGTGCCTCGTCGTACGGACCGAGGAGCCTGCCTGGATCACCTCCTCTCGCTTGCGGTTGCCTCGCCGGTCACGGGACCATCCTCCCTAGCGGACGACGACCGTCCCCTCCATGTTCGGGTGGAACTCACAGAAGTACTCGTAGGTCCCGGCCGCTTCGAAAGTCTCGCCCGTCTTGAGCGTGCCGGGCTGAAGGATAGTGCGATCGCGGGCGGTGGCCGTGTGGGGCTGGGCGCCCCCGTCCTCGAGCGCCGCGATCTCCGAGCAGCCGCAGCCGCTCAGCTCGCCCGGACCGACGACCGGGGTACCGCGCCAGGGTGTAGGCCAGGCCTTGGCTGCCGACCATCGCCGCGCCGTCGGCCGCCGGGGTGCCGTCGTCGTCGCTCGGCCCGGCCCCGCCGTCCGGGGGCGTAATCCGCCAGACGGCGCCGGTCTCGGCGGGGAACTCGTAGGGCACCTGGCCTTGCTCGGCGCGAGCCGGGTTGACCCGCGCCACGCCGTAGTCGACGACGTACATCGCCCCGTCGGGACCGAACTTGACGTCGAACGGCCGCTCGATCCCCTCGCCCGACGCGTCCTGCTCCGAGGCGGGGCCGGGCTGCGCGTTGAAGACGAACGGGTCCACCTCCCCGGTCGCCGGGTCGATGCGCACGACCCGGTATCCCGGGCGCTCATCCTGGAGCGGGTTGGTCTCCGGGGCCAGGTCGCCCCACTCCGCGACAAAGACGTGGCCCGCCATCCCGCCCCACGGATCGGGCGCCACGTCGAGCTTGGTCGGGGACGACTGGTAGTCGTGCAGGCCGAGGACGAGCGACGGGTCCGGCGGCTCGAGCCCGCTCGCCTCGTGGTCGATCACGAAGCCGAGCTCCTTGTCCTGCAGCTCGTCGCCGACGTACACCGGCGCCTGCAGCGAATCGGGGACGTCGAACCGGGGGTCGGTCAAGGGCTCCAGCGCCGCCGAGTAGTCCGGCCAGCCGTACCAGGCGCCCTCCTCGACCCGGTAGGTGGCCTCCGCGTCGTCCTTGACCGGCCGCGAGCCGCGCACGTCGTAGCTGTTCGCCGACGCGAACAGCTCCCCCTCCTCGTTCCAGGCGAAGCCGATAACGTGGCGGAACCCCCAGGCGTACATCTCCAGCGTTCCCTCGGGGTCCTCCGGGTCGAAGGCGAGGATCGAGCTGCCGCACCGATCGACGGCCTCGACCTTCTGGCCCGGCGTCGTCTCGGTCCCGAAGGGCACGAAGGCGCCGGTCCGCACCGTGTCGTCCGGGTCCTCGGTCCGGAAGTCGGGCGTCTCGAAGTTCTGGCCCGTGAGCACGATGTCCTGGCAGGCCGTGGCGCGGACGTCGGGGCTCCGCTCGACAAAGGGGGCGTTGTCGAGGCCGACGACCGCGGAGTTGGCCGCGCCGCCGGAGGCGACGTACAGCCGCCCGTCCGGGCCGAGCCGGATCTCGTCGAGGCTGTGCTCGGATTGGGCGTCGATGACGCCGCTGAACA
>CADCWG010000081.1 GCA_902806335.1 uncultured Thermomicrobiales bacterium
CCCCAAGGCCGTTGACCCACCTACGGCTCGAACGTGTCGTATGGCTGTATGCCCTCCAGTGCCTCAAGGTTCCCGCCGAGGGCCGGAACCATCAGCTCCATGTTCCTGAGCATCATCCCCACGTAGGTGTGCGCTGGATCGCCCGGTTCTCCCGGCGGGTCGTCGTCGCGCAACTCGTCGACGTACCGAGCGCCTGCCTCGTCGGCGATCTGCTCTAGGACGTCGCTCGGGAACACTTCCGAGCCGAAGACGGCCGGCACCCCCGTCTCCCGAATCTGGTCGATCAGCCCCGCCACCTCCCGCGGCGACGGCTCGGAGAAGTCCGATGGCTGGGCCGCGCCGATCACGGTCATCCCGTAGTGGCGCGCGAAGTAGGCATAGGAATCGTGGTAGGTGAGGAGCTTGCGATTCTGCTCGGGGATCGTCCGGATCGCCGCCGCGATGCCCGCATCGAGCCGCTCCAGCACCGCCCGGTAGTGCTCCAGGTTGTGCCCGTAGTAGTCGGCGTTGCCGGGGTCGCGCTCGGCCAAGTCCTGATAGGTGAGTTCCGCGTACCGCAAGGCATAGGGGACGTTCACCCAGAGGTGCGGGTTAGGATCGCCCTCCGCCTCCGGGAACGAGAAATCGAACGCCCACTCCTCCCGGGTGATAGTTTGGTCACCGAGAGGGTAGATCTTGGCGCCCTCCTTCAGGTTCGCCTCCGCGAGTTCGATGGTCGGGTCCTCCAGCGCCAGACCGTTGACGATGATCAAGTCGGCCCGCGAGAGAATCCTGGCGTCGGAAGGAGCGGGCTCGAAGGTGTGAGAGTTTGTGCCGTCCGGGACGACCCCCTTGAGGTCGATCCGCGTCCCCCCGACGTTGCGGACGATCGAGCTGATCGGGGCAACGGTGGTGGCGACGTTGAGTTGGCCGTTCTCCCCCGCGAACGAGTCGTCCCAGCCGAGCGAGGACGTCGGTGCTGGCACAGGCGTGGCCACGTCGTGTGCTCGCGCGGCCATCGGTGTGAGCGACGCAATGGGGAGCAGGAGGCCCGCCAGGACACTCCGTCTGGAACAGCGCCGTGAGCGGACTGCCGCCATGTCCTGCCTCCCGGTCCTGGGTGCGTCGTCGAGACAGGACGCTGTTGCCAATTGTCGCAACTACTCTGCGTGGCATACTACGAGCCATGAAGGAGCGCGGTCAAGGAAGCGAGGCCGCCGCGGCGGACATCTGCGAGACGATGAACAGGCGCCAGCAACAACGGCAGGGGGACGGCGCGCGATCAGCTTCGGGGTCTCCGGCCGGCGGTGCGGAAGACGTGTCGAGCCAGGCTCGGGCCAGCTTGGCGGCACGGCTGCGGGACGCCGGTCAGCGGGTGACCCCGCAACGGATGCTGATCCTGAGCGCCCTCACGCCAGGGGCGCACCTCTCCGCCGATGAGGTGTACGCGCGGATCGAGGGGTCGCTGTTGGCGGTCAACCGCTCCACCGTGTATCGGACGCTGGAGCGGTTCCGGGACCTCGGCCTCGTCAGCGAGACCGACCTCGGCGGAGGCGTCCGCGAGTACGAGCTGCTGGAGGATGGCCGTCACCATCACCTGATCTGCATCGACTGCGGTGGCATGCTCGAGCTCGCCGACAGTCTCGTCCACCCGCTGCGCGAGGCCATCTTGAGCCGGCACGGCTTCGCCGCTAGGATCGAGCACCTCGCGGTGTTCGGCTGCTGCGCCAAATGCCAGGTCAGGGTCCCGAAGGGGATGGTGTCTGGGTCAACCTCGCCGCTGTAGCGTTCGAGCCCTGACGGGGCTCGTTCGGTACCGCGGTGTGCGCTTCGAAGCGCCGGCGGCGAAACCGTGCCAGGCAAGCGGTAACGTTGGCGTGTCGACCACGTATCCCCAAGCCAGGCTTCGCGGCGGGCGCACCCGGCGATTTCATCGTCCATCTCAGCGTGCCGACGACGACGCGGACGACCCACCGCCGACGGCATTCTCGGCCGCCGTGAGGCTGGCGGGCCGGTAGCCGTTGTCGCCGGGAACTACGCATGTCAATACTTCGCTTTATTAGTGTGTATCTGGGGCATGGTACAGGAAATAACGGCGTTTCCACCCAAAATCGCCAGTCGAAACGCCCGGCACCCCCCCAGCCTTCCTGTATAAAGTGAGGATTTATGGGGCAGCGACTTATCAGAGGTGCGCGTAAAGTGCTAAAGTGCTAGATGGAGAAGGGGATGCGTCGAGTTAGTCCTGTGAAACTGTTCAGCCGGGGTTGTGCGGACTAGTTCGGGCGGAACGGATGATGGGATGCCGCGATAAGCGATCTCGCTTGCAACGCAGAGGGGAGGTATCCCGCACGAATAGGGCTCCAGCAGGCGATCCAGGATAAGCCTCGGTGCAATGCGGCACGGGGCGTGAACGGAACGAAAGGTAAGGACTGTGCAGAGGTCTCCCAGGGTAAGACACCGTCGTTCATTTGTTCCTTATGTCATGCTTATGGTCGCGCTCGTCGGCGCCTCGTCACTCTTCAACCTCGGTGCCACACGGACCCCGGCCTCCAGCCACCGAGAGGCCCCGATCATTAGCCAGGACCCGGCGGCGGACAATACGGATACCTACGCCTTCGTCAGCCCGGATCGTCCGGACACCGTCACGCTGATCGCCAGCTACTACCCGTTCCAGGAGCCGGCCGGGTTCCCGAATTTCTACCGCTTCGGCGACGACGTGACGTACGACATCCGCGTCGACAGCAACGGCGACGCGGTCGAGGACATCATCTACCGCTTCCAGTTCACCACCCAGATCCAGGACCCGACCACGTTCCTCTACGCGACCGGCGAGGTCGAGTCGCTCGACGACCCGGACCTGAACGTGCGCCAGTTCTACACCGTCACCGAGCTGCGGGGCGGCACGGCCACCGTGATCGCCGAGGGACTCCAGACGCCGCCGTCCAACGTTGGTCCGAACACGACGCCCGACTACGAGTCCCTCGCCGAGGCCGCCGTCTACGAGGTCGGCGACCTTCAGGTCTTCGCCGGCCAGCGCGACGACTCGTTCTACGTCGATCTCGGCGGCATCGGAGATCTGCTGACGATCCGCCAGCCGCCGGGCGGCGGCGACCGCGGCATCAACGACCTCATGGGCCTCAACGTCCAGACGATCGCCGTCCAGGTCCCGATCGAGCAAGTGACCACCGACGGGTCCGTCCCGACCGAGGTGGACGACCCGGCCGCCGTGATCGGCGTCTGGGCGACCGCGAGCCGCTTCTCGACGACCATCATCGGGGTCGACGGGTCGCGCATCGGCGACGGCGACCTCGTCCAGGTCTCGCGCCTGGGCAACCCGCTCGTCAACGAGGTGATCGTCCCGCTCTCGTCCAAGGACGCGTTCAACGCCTCCATCCCGAGCAACGACGCGCAGTTCCTGCCGACGGTGCTCGACCCGCAGCTGCCCGACCTCCTGGCCGACATCTACGGGATCGAGGTGCCCGAGGGCGACCGCGACGACCTCGTCGCGGTCTTCTTGACCGGCGTCGCAGGGCTGAACCAACCGGCGGGCGTGGTCCCGAGCGAGCAGATGCGCCTCAACGTCGCCGTCCCGCCCTCGGACGACCCCGATCGGCTGGGCGTCATCGCCGGCGACCTCGCCGGGTTCCCGAACGGGCGTCGAGTCGGGGACGATGTGGTCGACATCGAGTTGCGCGTCGCGGCCGGCGTGCTGGTCGATGGCTTCGACATGGAGCCGAACAACCAGCTTGGCGACGGTGTCGACGGCAACGACCGCGAGTACCTTGACGAGTTCCCGTACCTGGCGACCCCGCATCAGGGTTTCACCCACGATCATCACGAGACCGACCGCGCCAACGCGGAGGCGGACGCCACCGCGGAGGCGGACGCCACTGAGGAGAGCGACTCCGAGGACAGCGCCACCGAGGAGAGCCCCGCCGCGGAGGCGGACGCCACTGAGGAGAGCGACTCCGAGGACAGCGCCACCGAGGAGAGTGACGAGGACTCCTAAACCGGGGCGGCATCCGGAGGGACTTCACCGGCGGCCGGGCCAACATTGGCCCGGCCGCCGTGTCGCTAGTGGCCAACCACTGGGGGCTGGCGATCCTCTGGCTTGCGTGGGACCTGGACGAAGGACGGTCCGAGTGAATCGGATGCCCAAGTGCGACCCGAACCGGGAGGAGAGGGACCGATGGCGAAGGTAATTATCCCCGCTGTGCGGGCGATCAGCGGATTATGTGCCAAGCGGCTCGTCATCGCGGCGTTGGCGGTCCTTGTGCTGCTCACCGGCGCGCTCAACGTCCGCGGCATGTTCGGTGACCAGAACGAGCGGGCTTGGGATGTCGACCCGGCGGCGCCCTCCGCCGCCGACCAGCTCGTCGGCGCGCCCGTGCGGACGCCGTCGCGGTTGGACGGCCAGATCCTGAGCTTGCAGGACACGCTTCGGAACGACCCTGACAACGGGTCTGCGGCGATGACGCTCGGTCATGCCTACCTGCAGAAGGCCCGGGAGACGGGCGACCCGAGCTACTACCCGAAGGCCGAGGCACTCTTCACGACGGCGCTGAAGAGCGATTCCGAGAACGTTCCGGCCATGGTTGGACACGGTGCCGTCGCGCTCGCCCGCCACCGGTTCGCCGACGCCCTCGATTGGGGTGAGCGGGCTCGGGCAGGAGACCCCTACCACGCCCCCGCCTACGGGGTCGTCGGTGACGCCCAGATCGAGCTAGGCCGCTACCCCGAGGCGATCGCCACCTTCCAGGCCATGGTCGACCTCCGCCCCGACCTCGCCTCCTTCGCGCGCGTCTCGTACGCCCGTGAGTTGATGGGCGACCGAGCAGGCGCCATCGATGCGATGGAGCGGGCGGCGACCGCCGGCGCGTCGAGTCCCGAGAACGTCGCCTGGACCCAGGCGCAGCTCGGAAACCTGTTCTTCGAGCAGGGCGACCTGGAGGAAGCCGAGCTTCGCTACCGGAGCACGCTAGTGGTGCTCCCCGACTACGTCTACGGCCTTGCCGGCCTGGGCCGCGTCGCGGCGGCGCGTGGCGACATCGACGAGGCCGTCGCCAGCTACACCGCCGCAATCCAGCGGTTGCCGGCGCCAGAGTTCGTCATCGCGCTCGGCGATGTCCTCTTGGCGGCCGGGCGGTCGGACGAAGCGGACCAGCAATACGCGCTCGTGGCAGCGATGCAGGCGCTGTACGCAGAGAATGGGGTCGACACGGACCTGGAGATGGCCCTCTTCGATGCCGACCACGGTCGCGACCTGCCGCGGGCGGTCGCCCGCGCTCAGGAAGGGTTCGCCCGTTGCCCGAGCATCAAAGCGGCCGATGTTCTCTCGTGGACTCTCTATCAGAGCGGCCAGTACGCCGCTGCGCGCGAGGCGAGCCGACAGGCGCTGCGCCTCGGCACCGAGGACGCACTGATGCTCTTTCACGCCGGCATGATTGAGGCCGGCCTGGGTGAGACCGCCACTGCGGTCGATTATCTCCAGCGCGCGCTCCGGCTCAACCCGTACTTCTCGGTTCGCTATGCCGAGCAGGCACGGGAGACGCTCCGCCAGCTCGGCGCCGAGACCTCGGTGAGCCAGACCGGCGGTGCCGACGGCGAGACGGGCGCTCCATGACGCCGCGTCGACTCCGTCGCACGCTTGCCATCCTGGTCGCGTTCCTTGTGCTCCTCCTGGCGGGCGGGCAGCCCGAACGCGCATCGGCACACCCGCTCGGTAACTTCACCACGAACCAGTACGGCCGGATCGAGGTCACCGCGGACGGCCTCCGCCTGGTCTACGTGCTCGACTTGGCGGAGATCCCGGCGTTCCAAGAGATCCAAAGGATCGATACCGACGGTGACGAGAACGTGGACGATGCCGAGCGCGAGGCCTACCTGACGGCCAAGCTCACCGAGATCACGGCGGGTCTCTCCCTGACGCTCGACGGGCAGCCGCTCCCGCTTCGCCCGGTTGCCCAGGATCTGTCGTTCCCCGACGGCCAGGCGGGGCTGAAGCTGCTGCGGCTCCGGGCCGTGTTCGAGGCGCCCACGGACCCCGGCGCCTCGCCCGACCAAGCCCGCCGCGTGACCTACCGCAACGACATCGCCGTCGATCGGCTCGGATGGAAGGAGATCGTCGTCACCCACGGCGAGGGGATTCGGCTCGAGGGCTCCGATGCGCCGACGGCGGATGTCAGCGACGAGCTCCGGGCCTACCCCGAGGACCTGCTGAGCACCCCGCTGGAGCAGACCACGGCGGCGTTCGGCTTCATCCCGGCCCCGGGGGGAGCCGCCGCTGCCGGCTTTGTCGCGGGTGGGGCGGGTGAGGCCCCCGGCGGCGGGAGCGGCATCAGACCTGACGGCGGCGGGACCGGGGGGCGATTCGCGGCGCTGGTGACCGGCGAGGAGCTCACCGCCGTGGGCGTCGCGGGCGCGCTGCTGGCGGCGATGGCGTGGGGCGCGGCGCACGCGCTCTCGCCGGGGCACGGGAAGACGGTCGTCGGCGCCTACCTGGTCGGCTCCCGCGGGACCGCCAAGCACGCACTCTTCCTCGGCGCGACCGTGACGGCGACCCACACCGTCGGGGTGCTGGCGCTCGGGCTGGTAACGCTCTTCGCCTCGCGGTACATCGTGCCGGAGCAGCTCTACCCGTGGATGAGCCTGATCTCGGGCCTGCTCGTCGTCGGGATGGGCCTGCTGGTGCTTCGCCAGCGCGTCCGGGGCGGGCCCGCCTTCGGCCACCACCATCACGAGCATTAGCATGCCCACGACCACAGCCACGAGCACGACGATGAGCACGCCTATGCCCACGCGCACGGCCTTCCGCACATGCATCACGGGCACACCCACGACCACGGGCATGCCCACACGCACAGCCACGGGGGGAGCACCCACTCCCACCTGCCGCCCGGCGCGGAGGGCACGCCGGTCACGTGGCGGAGCCTGGCGACGCTGGGCGTCTCGGGCGGGCTGATCCCGTGCCCGTCGGCCCTGGTGGTCCTGTTGGGGTCGATCGCGCTGGGCCGGGCTGGGTTCGGCCTGGTGCTCGTGCTGGCGTTCAGCGTCGGGCTGGCCGGCGCGTTGACCGCCGTCGGGCTGCTCTTCCTCCACGCTGGCCGGCTGCTCGAACGCCGGATGCGGCCCGGCACCCGCCTTGTGACCCTCTTGCGATACGCGCCGATCGCTGGAGCCGGTGTGCTCACGCTCGCCGGTGTGGCGATCGTCCTGCGCGCGTTGAACGAGATGGCGCGCATCTAGCGGAGGCCCTCCATACCCATCACCATCGATGTCGTCCACGACACTGTCTGCCCATGGTGCAGGATCGGGAAGAAGCACCTGGACGACGCGATCGCGAACTGGGAGGGGGATGCGCCGCTGGTGCGGTGGCATCCGTTCTTCCTGAACCCGGGCATGCCGGCGGGCGGGGTCGACTTCCGGGGGTACATGGCCTCGATCAAAGGCGACGACAACGTCGAGCCGATGATCCAGGGCGTGACCAAGGCCGGGAGGCAGGCGGGGCTCACGTTCAACTGGGACCGCGTTCGCAAGGCGCCGAACACGCTGCTCTCCCACGCGCTGATCCAGGCCGCCCCGCAGGAGACGCGGAACGCCATCGTCGACGCGCTCCACCTGGAGTACTTCGAGCGCGGTGGCGACATCGGCAGCCGGACCCAGCTCGCGACGATCGCGCTGAGCTACGGGGTGGACCCGGCGGCGCTCGACGACCGGACGCACCTCGACGAGATCGCCGGCCGGGCCGAGGCGGCGCGCTACCAGGGGATCTCGGGGGTGCCGCTCTTCATCTTCGACGGGCGGACGGCGGTCTCGGGCGCGCAGCCGCCAAGCGTGCTGCTGGCGGCGATCGAGGCGGCGAGCGTGGCGGCGGTGGAGACGACGGATGGGACGGTGGGAGAGGTCGAGGCGTCGTCGGGGCCGTAGGGAGTCTGCGGCGTCCACTTGGGCCGAGGAGCGACCCGATGGCGGGGCGATGCATGGTGCTCAGGATCGATGTCAGCGGCGTTCGGTGGGTCAGTTGGGGTCGTAGGGGAGGCACCTGGGGCCGCCCGCGGTCCGGCGTCCGAGCTGGTCATTGCCGCGAACCCGGCCCGCCCACCGAAACGTGAATGCCCCACACCACGGGAGGGCACAGGGCCCTCCCCTACGACCATCGTGGGTTCATTGGTCAGGTTTGGTGGGGGTCGATACGGGGTCTGATCGATCGCGCCCGCCAGCCTAGTGCCCCACCTCGTTAAGGGTGCGAGCTGAGGTCCGCTCATCCGATCGGGTTGGCGCGCAGGGGCGGGCGCGATGAAGCGCGCCCCTACACCGTGGCGGCCTCATCGACGGTGAAGGGGCCTGGATCGGGCGCGTTGAATCGCGCGGCGACGGGCGGGCTTGGGGACTTCGAGGTTGGGCCGGGGCTGGGGGCAGTCGGCGGCTCCGGGGGA
>CADCWG010000082.1 GCA_902806335.1 uncultured Thermomicrobiales bacterium
CCCGGCCGCCAATGGCCCGGCCTCGTCCGCCCGGCGGTCCGCCTGGCCGTTATCCGACCGGACCGGCCGGTCCCCATCCGGCTTTCCCCATCCACCCGGCCGGCGGTCCGCCCAACCGCCAACCGATTGACCCGCTTCGCAACCGGCCCCGCCCGGCCCGCGACCGCCGTCCCCCGATCGACCGCGCCGGCGTGCCGGACGCCCTGGCCTCGGCCACGTCGTCGCCAGCACCGCCCCGAACACCGTCACCGGGTGCCAACGCGGTTGGGCTGGCCCGCCCCGTCGGCGTCCGATCAGGCGGGCGGGGCGCCGTCAGCCGTGACCGCGGCCAGGGCCCGCCGGATCAGGGTCCTGGCGAGCGGAATTTTGTAGCCGTTGTCGGCCAGCGGCGCCGCCCCGGCCAGCGCCGCGTCGGCCGCCCGGGCAAAGAGGTCCGCGTCGGGCCGCTGCCCGACCAGCAGGTCCTCGGCCTCCCGCGCCCGCCACGGGGTCTGGGCGACGCCGCCGAGGACGATCCGGGCCGCGCCGATCCGATCGCCGTCGCGGGCGACCGTCGCGGCGACGCCGACCAGGGCGAACGCCCAGACCTTGCGGTCCATCGCCTTCAGGTAGGTGCCGCGGGCATTGTCGGCCGGCGGGGGGATGCGCACGGAGAGGATGAGCTCGTCGGGGGCCAGCACGTTCTCCGTCCGCCGGTCGTCGGTCGGGGGGGCGAAG
This sequence comes from uncultured Thermomicrobiales bacterium, assembly GCA_902806335.1. Classification (GTDB taxonomy): domain Bacteria; phylum Chloroflexota; class Chloroflexia; order Thermomicrobiales; family UBA6265; genus CADCWG01. The sequence continues at coordinate 718 of CADCWG010000082.1, forward strand.
AACTCTCCCAGCGAGAGCGATCGCTCCCCCGCGGGACCGCGGAGGCGGACCGAGGCGTCGAGGGCGACGAGCGCGGTCGCGAGGTCGGAGGGGTGGACGGCGACGCACGGGCTCTGGTCGAAGAGGGCGTGGAGCGCGTTCTCGCCGTCGCGGGCCTGGCACTCCGTGCCGCCCTTCAGCCAGCAGTGGACCAGCGAGCTGCGGAAGTACCAGCAGCGGGGCCGCTGGAGCAGGTTGCCGCCGATGGTCGCCATGTTCCGGAGCTGCGGCGAGGCCGCGGCGGCGGCGGCCTCGGCCAGCGCCGGGGCGAGCTGGCGGACCAGCGGGTCGTCTTCGAGGTCGTCCAGGGTGGCCAGCGCGCCGATCGAGAGCCCGTCCGCGTCGAGGGCGATCGCGTCGTCCAGCTCGGCGAGGCGCTTGATGTCGATCAGGCGCTCCGGCGTGGCGATGTCCGCCTTCATCAGGGTGAGCAGGTCGGTGCCGCCGGCCAGCGGACGGACGGCGCCGTCGCCGCCGGCGAGGAGCGCGAGCGCGTCGTCGATGGTCGCCGGGCTGGCGTAGTCGAAGCGCCTCATGCCCGGACCTCCCCGTCCGTACCCTGGGCCGCCAGTGCCGCCAGCAGGCGGCTCCGGGAGAGGGGGGCGTCCCGCAGGCGGACACCGACGGCGTCGAAGACGGCGTTGGCGATCGCGGGCGCGGTCGGGATCAGCGGTGGCTCGCCGATCCCCTTGGCGCCGGTCGGGTTGGCGACGGTGTCCGGCACCCCGACGTGGGCGTGCTCGATCGGGGGCACGTCGGCCACGGTCGGCACCTTGTACTCCTCCAGGTTGGGGTTCAGCACCAGACCCAGCCGTCCGTCCACCACCCGCTCCTCGGTCAGCGCGAAGCCGATCCCCTGGGTGATGCCGCCGATGATCTGGCTGTCGACCAGCGTCGGGTTGACGATCCGCCCGCAGTCGTGGGCCGTCGTCACCCGGAGGAGGGTTACCTCGCCCGTCTCCGTGTCGACCTCGACCTCGACGCACTGGGCGCCGAAGGTGCGGATGGCCCTGTCCTCCGGGTTCGGCCCCCGCTCCCCCTGGCCGCGGATCATGTGCGGGGCGATCTCCTGGGTGACGTCCGCCACGTCGACCGCCCGGGAAAGGTCGCCGTCGACGAGGATCCGGCCGCCGCGCACGCTGAGGCGGTCCGCCGCCACCTCCATCGTCGCCGACGCGGCGGCCAGCAACTGCGCCACGGCGTCGGCCGCCGCCGCGCGCACCGCCGGTCCGATCGACGCCTGGGTGGCGCTGCCGGAGCTGACCGGCGAGTACGGCCCCGTGGCCGTGTCGCCGAGGTGGAGCGCGACCCGGTCGAGCGGCAGGCCGAGCTCCTCGGCCGCCACCTGGGCCAGCCCGGTGCGGGCGCCCGTGCCGATGTCCTGGGTCCCGGTCACCACCTCGGCGGTGCCGTCGGCGTTGAGCTTGACCCAGGCGTAGCCGGGCGGGTGGCCGGAGCCGCCGGCCCAGTCGTGGGCGGCGAAGCCGACGCCGCGGCGCTTCGGCCCGTCCGCCGCCGGGCTCCCGGCGGGGTCCCAGCCGAACGCCTCGGCCGCCCGGTCGTAGCAGAGGCTCAGCCCCTCGGGCAGCGAGTACGGCTTGCCCTCGGTCTGGTCTTCCGCGGCGTAGTTGCGCCGGCGCAGCTCGAGCGGGTCCAGGCCCAGCACCCGCGCCAGTTCGTCCATCGCCTGCTCCAGCGCGAAGGCGGCCTCGACGTGGCCGGGCGCGCGGAAGGCGACGGCGGGTCCGGTGTTGGTGTAGAGCACGACCTGCTCGGTGGCCACGTTCGGGCAGCGGTACAGCGTCTGGTACATGCCGCTGACGTTGCTCGCCTCGCCGCCGACCTGGTAGGCGCCGGTGGCCTGCTCGATCCGCGCCTGGATCGCGGTCAGCGTCCCGTCGCGGCGGGCGCCGAGGCGGACGTGCTGCCGCGTCGGGTTCCGGTTGCCGGCGGCCAGGTTCTCGGCCTCGCGGTCGAGCATCAACTGGACGGGGCGGCCGGCCCGCCGCGAGAGGAGCGCGGCGATCACGTCGTGCTTCCAGGCGATCTGCTTCGCGCCGAAGCCGCCGCCCATGTGCTGCTTGATGACGCGGACACGGTGCTCCGGCAGCCCCAGCTTCTCCGCCACCTCCTGGCGGACGGTGAAGACGGACTGCGTGGAGTCCCAGAGGGTGAGGTGCTCGCCCTCCCAGGCCGCCGTGCAGCCGTGCGGCTCCATCGCGTTGTGGAGCGCGGACGCGGTCGAGTAGCGGCCTTCGACCACGACATCGGCGGCACGCAGGGCGGTCTCGGGATCGCCCCGGCGGTAGGTCTTCGGCTCCCCGGCCAGGTTGCCGTCCGGGCGCAGCTTCGGCGCGTCGGGGCGCAGCACGTCCTCCAGCGTCGCGGCGAACGGCAGCGGCTCGTACTCGACCCGGACCAGGCGCAGGGCGTCCTCGGCGACCTCGACCGACTCGGCGGCGACCGCCGCGACCTCGTCCCCGACGAAGCGGACGGTGCGGTCGAAGAGGCGGCTGTCCTCGTACCAGGGGATCTCCGGCGCGTCCTCCGCGCTGAGCACGGCGTGGACGCCCGGCAGCGCCGCGGCGGCCGACGTATCGACCCGGACGACCCGGGCGTGGGGGTAGGGACTGCGCAGCACCCGGGCGACGAGCTGCCGCGGCAGCCGGACGTCGTAGGCGTACAGGGCGCGACCGGTGACCTTCTCCGGCCCTTCCAGGCGCGGGTGGGACTTCCCGACCACGGCGAGGGCGGCATCCGGCCCCCACGGGCTCATGGCCGCTCCCTCGACGACCTGGACCTCGCCGTCGCCCTCGCCGTCGTGCGGCTTAGCGACCCGGAGCGTTGCCATCCTGCCCTCCCTGCTGCGCCCGCCGATCGGCCTCGATCTCCGCGGCCAGGCGGCCGGCGCGGAGGATGTTGCGGTAGGCGCCGCAGCGGCAGAGGTTGCCGGTGACGGCGCGCGCGATCTGGGCGTCGGACGGGTCCGGGTGCGCGTCGAGGAGGGCGCGCAGGCTCATGATCTGCCCGGGGGTGCAGAAGCCGCACTGGTAGGCGTCCGCCGCGACGAAGGCCTCCTGGATCGGGTCGAGCGCCGGCCCGCCGAGCCCCTCGATCGTCGTGACCCGCCGCTCGGCGCAGTCGACGGCAAGCAGGAGGCAGGAGTACATGGCGCGGCCGTCGACGAGCACCGTGCAGGCCCCGCAGTTGCCCATGTCGCAGACCTTCTTCGTGCCGGTGAGGCCGAGGTCGTCGCGCAGGGCGTCGAGCAGGGTCCGGCGCGGCTCCAACAGGAGCGGGTGGTCGCTGCCGTTGACGTGGAGCACGACGGGCTGGAGGGGGACGGGTCGCGGGGGTGAGATCGTGGTCTCCACGCAGCTAACTCCTGACACGCGACGGGCCGTGGCCACCGGTTGACACGCTAGTGCACATCCCGCACCCCCGGCGCGCCGGCGTGGTCCGCCGGGCGGGTCCGGAGTCCTCATCGGTCATCGTCGAGCAGCCCGCTCGGACCGGGGGCGGGATCCCGGCGGGGATTGGCGGCCCGGCATGAGGACTGAGGTACGACGAGGCGGGCCCAGGGGTCCTCGTCAGCTGGTTCCCCTAGAGCGCGCCGTGGCGGCGGGCTAATCTGGCGCCGGACCGAGGAAGACCGAGAGCCGACGAGATCCGACCGAGGAGGACGGCGATGTCAGCGGGGACGAACGCGCCCAAGGTCCAGGACTACGTCGACGCCGCCGGGCTGCGCACCTACTACGAGGCCGAGGGCGCCGGGGAGCCCCTCGTCCTGCTCCACGGCGGATTTGGCACCGTCGAGACGTTCAGCGCGCTGACCCCGCGCCTCGCCGCCCGGTGCCGCGTCTACGTTCCCGAGCGGCGCGGGCACGGGCGCACGCCCGACGTCGAGGGACCCATCACCTACGACCTGATGGCGGCGGATACGATCGCGTTCATGGAGGCGGTGGGGCTGCCGGGAGCCCACCTGGTGGGGTGGAGCGACGGCGCCGTCGTCGGGCTGCTCGTCGCCCTCCGTCGCCCGGACCTCGCGCGCCGACTGGTGATGATCGGACAGCACGTGAACCCAGAGGGGCTGCGGCCAGAAGCGCGCGAGCTTCTCGGCCAGGAGACGATCCCGGACATCCTGCCGCCGATCCTCCGGGACACGTACGCCGCCATCTCCCCGGACGGGCCCGCGCATTGGGACGTGGTGGTCGACAAGGTCTGGCACATGATCCGGACGGAGCCAAACCTGGCGCTCGGCGAACTGGCGGCGGTCTCGGCGCCGACGCTGATCATCATGGCCGAGCACGACGTCCCAACCATCGAGCACGCCGAGGCGATGCGACGGGCACTTCCCGACGCCCGCCTCGAGGTCGTCCCGGACGCGACGCACGGCCTGCCGATGGAGAAGCCCGAGGTCGTCGCCGGCTTGGTGCTCGACTTCCTCGGCGCGGGGGCGGGGACCGACCGGGACGGGTGACGGCGGATGTCGAGCGGTCCCGCTACCCCCTGGGGGCCGGGCGCGGTGCGGGTCGGGCGCGGTGCGGTCTTCCCGCGTCGGACCGGAATTGGTCTCGACCCGGCGCCACGGCGCGGCGCCGTGGTGGACCGTGGCGCTGGCCGAGCCGGTCCTCCGGAACCGCGACGAGGCGGTCCCTCCGGCCGCGCGGCGTTGACGGATCGGGCGCCTTACCCGGGTACCGGCCGCGGTCGCGTCCGTCGCCGCGGGCCTGCCCCCCGCGCCGCGGAGGCGGCACGGGAGGCGTTCTGGCCGACCCCATCCCGCCGGAGCAGGGGCGCTGGCGGCGCGCGACGCCGGACGGGTTTGGCCGGCCCTGGTGCGCGGCGGGCCTGACCTGGCCTGTCCCGGTCGGAGCCGGCCTCACAGAACCCAGGGGCCGCGGCGGGCTCACCGCCCCGCGCCGACGGGCGCCCGAGACCGGCCCCCGTGTGCCGCGGACCGGCCCTGTCGACCTCGGCGCGGCCGTCCGGGTCGTCCCGGGAAATGCCCCCGAAGCCACGGGGCCGCTTGTCACCCAGGCGTCCCGCCCCACCAAAAAGAAGGGCCCGCCCCCCTGAGTGGAGCGGGCCCCTTGACCGGGTTGGCACGGATTGGGGCCGGCCGGCCGTCGATTCTCTCGGACAATACGACGTGGGGGACGGTTATCCGCTGATGACGCCGCGTCCCGGCGCGTCGGTTGGCGCGTTGTCCGCCGTCGGGTGCGGGTTGGCTCGGAGCCACTCGCGGGCGACGACGATCTCGACGGGAAGGGGCGTGCCGACGACCGCCGCGACGGCCGACCGCAGCTCGGGCAGGAACCGGCCCGCCACCCGCCCCCGCGCCAGAACGTTCGGCACCCCGACGACCAGCGCACCGTCCGCTCCCCGGCCGAGCAGCGCGCTCGACCGCAGCCAGGTGTCGAGGTTCGCCCGGCTGACCGTCCCGCTCGCCGCGAGCTCGGCCAGCACCGCCGCCCAGACCTGCCCGCTCGGCAGTCCGCACTCGGTCACCCGGAACGGCGTCGACTCGGGCTCGGCTCCGTCGTCTTCCAATGCAGCGGTCTGCCCCGGCGATGGAGCGGGCGACGGAGCGGGCGGCGGGGTGGAGGTGCCCGGGTCGGTCCCGGCGTCCCGCCGCCCGGTCAACCCGTCCTCGGCGGTGATCACCGCCAGCCGGACCGGCCGCCGCATCGCCTCGCCGAGCTTGCGGGCGACCAGCTCCCGGTAGGTCGTCGCGAGCAGCTCGGCGCGCTCGGGGTCGGGGACGGCCACCGTCACCTCGCCGTCCGCGTAGCCGACGATCGCGGTCCCGGCCACCAACTCGGCGAGCCGGGCTCGGTCGACCGCCCCGGCCAGCAGCCCGACCGCGAACGCCCAGGTCCGGCGCGCCCCGTGGCCGTGGGGGAGCGGGAGGTCAGGTCCCTCGCCGAGGAGGGCGACCGGGTCGGCCGCGCTCCCGGCACGGACGCCACCCGCCTGGCCGGTCGTCGCCCCATCGCGGGCAGCGCGGCGTCCTGTCTCACGCCCCGTCGCCGCGCCGCGCTCCCCGCGGTCGCCGAGGCCGTCGCGCTCCCACCGCGAGAGGATCTCCCGCAGCCGGCGGGGGGCGACGAACGCGCTGCCCGCCTCGACCGCCTCGTAGACCGCCGCCGTCACCCAGCCCCAGCCGGTCGCGGCGACCGACGCGTCCGTCGCGTCCTCGACCCCGGCGCGGGCGGCGTCGTCGAAGCGATCGGCCAGGCCCCGCAGCAACTGCCGCTCGGCCGGCGTCGCCCGCCGGGCGTTCGCGTCCTCGAAGGCCCGGATCGCCGCGTCCTCGCCCGGCGCGTCGCTCGGGGCGGGGCGCTCCCCGGGACCGGCGGCCGGCTGGCCACCGGCGCGGCCGCCGAGCGTTGCCAGACCGGGCACCGGCGGTGCCGTCGTGGTTGGCGCGTCGTCCGGGGTCGTCCCACCCGGGGCGATGGGCCGGCTGGCCCCGTCCCGATCGGTCCCGGAGGGTTCCTGCTCGTGGCCACGTCCGGTGGTCGTCGTAGTAGAGAACCGTTGGTCATACGTCGTGTTGGTCGCGCCAACACCGGTCGCCGACCCCTCGTTGGGGAGGCCAACACTGGTCGGCCCCGAATCGTCCCAACCACCGTTGCTCCGCGCAACGTCCAGGTCCGAACCACTGTTGGTCCCGGCAACGTCCGACCCGGAACCGGTGTTGCCGCCGCCAACAGCGGTTCCGATCACCCGTGGCATAGCGCCACGATCGGTGTCGTTAGGGGTGGCGCCGGGTGCCGGGCTGTCATCGCCTTCGGGCACAAAAAAGTGGGGCTCGCCGGCGGCCGCGACGCGCGCGGGGGGCGTCCCTGCCTCGTCGCGGCCCGACGTCCCGTCGCCGTCGCTCGCGGCCCGGCGGGCGGCGTGGCCGGCGCGGGTGCGGTCGCTCGCCTTGGCCTCCTCGTGGGCGACGCGGGCGCGCAGCCGCCGCCAGGCGTCGTGGCCTTCCAGCTCGGGCAGGATCCGGTGCCAGACGTTGTCGCCGTCGATCGGGCTGAAGCGGGGCGAGAAGAGCCGCCGGACGTGGCGGAAGACCGCCTTGTCGCGGTCGGCCAGCTCGACGACCCGGAGCACGTCGCGGGTCGTCAGGTTGAACCCGTCGCCGTGGTCCTTCACCCGGTAGAAGTTGTGGGGCACCCGCCAGCGGCGACCCTGGGCGTCGGCCCTGAGCACCATCTCCTTGCGGATCTCGATCAGGTCGAGCGCGACCAGGATCTTGTTGATCGCGATCAGCTCGGCCCGGTCCTCGCCGTAGAAGTCGGCCTCGCTCTGCTGGGAGGGGAAGGCGTAGCCGCGGTGGGGCGACTCCTCGCGGCGGTCGGTCCAGACCGTGTAGGAGTTGAGCAGCCCGACGCCCTTCAGACCGAGCAGCGGCGCGTACTGGGTGACGACACTGTTCCAGTGCCAGAACCAGCCCCGCCGCCGGGCGTCCTCCCCACCCCGCGTCGCCGCCGCCTCGCCGACGGCGCCCGCGATCTCCCGGTCGTCGGGGGAGGGCACCTGCCTGCCCCGCGCCGCCGTCGCGGCCTCGGCCGCACCGGGCACGCCGGGCACGCCG
>CADCWG010000083.1 GCA_902806335.1 uncultured Thermomicrobiales bacterium
CGAGTCCGCCGCCGCCGGGCGGGGGCAGGCACGGCGGGCCTATGGTCGCGTGAAGCGGGTCGTGATCGGCGCCCCCCTCTCGACCGCCGCCGCCGCCCACGAGCGGCTGACCAAGGCCAAGGCCCTCGCGGTCCTCTCCTCCGACGCCCTCTCCTCCGTCGCCTACGCCACCGAAGAGATCCTCCGCGTCCTTCTGATCGGCGCGGCGGTCAGCGCGCTGAGCCTGAGCCTGCCAATCGGCGCGGCGATCGTCGCCCTGCTGGTGATCGTCGGCGTCTCCTACCGGCAGACGATCAAGGCCTACCCAGCCGGCGGCGGCAGCTACATCGTCGCCAAGGACAACCTCGGCGAGCTGCCCGCGCTGACCGCCGGGGCCGCGCTGCTGGTCGACTACGTGCTCACCGTCGCGGTCAGCATCGCCGCCGCGATCGCGGCGCTGGTCTCGGCCGTGCCGGAGCTGCACACGCACCGGGTGGCGGTCGGCCTGAGCCTGATCGCCCTGGTCACCGTCCTCAACCTGCGCGGGATCCGCGAGTCGGGCACGATCTTCGCCGTCCCCACCTACCTCTTCCTGGTCGGCATCTTCGTCATGATCGCGGTTGGCCTCGTCCGCAACGCCGCGGACGGCTTCGCGGTCCAGGAGGTACCGACCGAGGCGGAGACCTTCGCGGGCAGCGGGGCGATCACGCTCTTCCTGGTACTGCGGGCCTTCAGCTCGGGCTGCGCCGCGCTCACCGGCGTCGAGGCCATCTCCGACGGCGTGCCCGCCTTCCAGCCCCCCGAGTGGAAGAACGCCCGCACCACCCTCACCGCGATGATCGGCATCCTCGCCGTCACCTTCGCCGGCATCACCTTCCTTGCCCACCAGTTCGGCGCGGTGCCGCTGGAGGCAACGGCCGGGAACTACGAGACCGTCGTCTCCCAGATCGCCCGCGAGATCTTCGGGGGCGGTCCGGCCTATTACTACATCCAGTTCGCCACGCTCGCGATCCTGATCCTCGCCGCCAACACCGCCTACTCCGACTTCCCGCGTCTCGCCTTCTTCCTCGCGCGCGACCGCTACCTGCCGCGGCAGTTCACCTTCCGCGGAGATCGCCTCGCCTTCACCACCGGCATCATCACCCTTGGCGTCCTCTCGGGGCTGATGCTCGCCGGCTTCGGCGGCGAGGCCGGCCGGATGATCCCGCTCTACGCGGTGGGGGTCTTCACCGCCTTCACGCTCTCTCAGAGCGGCATGATCGCCCGCTGGCGGCGCCTACGGGAAGCAGGGTGGCAGCGCGGGCTGGCGATCAACATCGCCGGCGCGGTCACCTGCGGGATCGTCACGCTCGTCGTCGGCGTGTCCCGGTTCACCCAGGGCGCCTGGGTGGTGATCGTGCTAATCCCGATCCTGATCGCGATGTTCCGGGGGGTCCACCGCCACTACGACACGACCGCAGCCGAACTCGCCGCCCAGACCCCCCTCGACCCCGGCGAGATCGCCCACACCCTCATCGTCCCCGTCGCCGCCGTCAACCGCGTCGCCCGCCAGACGCTGGCCTACGCCCGCTCTGTCTCCGACAACGTCGCCGCCGTCCACGTCACCGACGACCCGGCCGAGATCGAGGCGATGCGCGCCGCCTGGGCCGCCCTCGGCACCGACGTCCCGCTCACCATCATCGAGTCGCCCTACCGCTCGCTGGTCGGCCCCCTGCTGGCCTACCTCGACGAGGTCGACCGGCAGCGCCCCGACGACGTCCTCACCGTGGTCCTGCCCGAGTTCGTGGCCCGCCACTGGTGGGAGCAGGCGCTCCACAACCAGACCGCCCTGCGCCTCAAAGCGGCGCTGCTGTTCCGCCCCGGCACCGTCGTCACCAGCGTTCCTTACCACCTCGAGCGCGACCGCCCGGCCCCGACTGACCCGACCCCCACCGCCGGCCGCCGCCTGTAGGGGCGCGGTTCACCGCGCCCGACCCGGCGGGCGGCGCCCAGGACCGGACAACGCACCGGAAATGGGCGGACACCGCCCGTGGCACGGTGGGGGTCGGTCCGCCGGGCGCCGGGGTGGGCGCGCACGGGGCGGGCGCGCCCGGGGCGGGCGCGATGAATCGCGCCCCTACAGGCGGCGGCCGGGCAACGGGTTTGACCTCAGGGCGGACTCGTCCGTCGGTCCGGCTCGTGGCGGCAGGCGTACGGTGGGGGAACAGCGAGAGCCGCCGGGGCGGGTGCCCCGGCGGCCTCGCTGTGGGTCCGCGACTCGTCGGTTCTGCGGCCTTGGCGGAACGCTACTCGGCCGGGGTCGCCTCCGGGGTCGCCGGGAGGCTGCCGACGTCCGGGGGCGCGGCGTCCTCGTCGACGGCGTAGGTCACGGCGACCTCGGTGTAGACGGCCACCTCGGCCGGGGCGACCGGGTCGAACGCCGGGACGGAGACGCTGGCGCCGACCCCGAACGTGACGCTGGGATCGGTCACCGGGTCACAGCCGCCCACGCCCGTGGGCAGCACGCCCCCGAAGGGGGAGAAGCCGGCGGACCCGGCGGCGGCGGCGCCGTCGACCGAGCGCAGCTCCTCGCCCAGCCCGACGCCCATCAGGGCCGCCTGCTCCTCGGCGCGGGCCAGGGCATCCTCGTTGGCCGCCTCCCGGGACGCGAGCCGCACCGGGCCGCAATCGGAGACGAGGTAGCGCGCGCCGATGAAGGCGAGGATCTGTCCCTCCTCGGCCGTGGCCTGCCCGGCCGCGTTGACGATCTCGTTCAGCCCCTCCAGCGTCACGTCCGGCCCCTCGACGGTGAGGTCGAGGCGATAGACACCCCGGCCGCCCTGGGGCCCGAACCCGGACCCGAGCGCGGGGCTGGTCAGGACCTCGATCGCGTCCTCGGCCACGCCGGCCTCACCGAGGGCCTGGACGATCGGCTCCGCCGCGGCCCGCTCGGCCTCCCCCAGCGTGTCGTTGGGGCTCAGGCGCGGGAACGGTCCCCCGAAGGCCTCCTGCGTCGAGACCACGAACTGCACGACGACGGTCTCGGCCGGGACGGACGCCTGCCCGTAGCCGACGGTGGTGATGCTCTGCTCGCCCGACGCGGACGCCGCCTGCCCGGCCTCGCCCTGGGCCCGCCCCTCCGCGACCTCCGCCCTGCCACCGAGGGCCATCAGGACCAGCAGCCCCACGACCACCACCACGGCCACGCCGGCCACCGGTCCCAGCCGGCCCTGCCCCCACGTTCGATTCGGCCCTCGCGTCGCGTCCATCGTCGACCTCCCGAGACCGAGGCCGGCCGGCCCGGACCGCCGCCCTGGCGATCTCGCCCGCCGACCGGCACGGCGGGCCCGCGCTGCCCGTCGTCTCGCCCAGCGTAACGGTCGTCCTGCCGCTGGTCTATAGCACCAGACCAACAGGATGCAGATGGTCGCAAAGATAGGACGGATCGATAGGACCGATGAGTAAACCTCAGCTCACGCACGCTGCTTGATCGCCACGCGGCCCCGACCGTCCTCGCGGGATCCGTTGGACAACCCGAGGCGTCGGCTCGCGCCGCCCGAACACCGGTCCGCGGCGGAACCGGTCAGGGCTTGGCGACCGGCGAGACGTTGCCGACCCCGGCCACCGCGAAGCACGAGCCCCGTCGCCGCGGCCCCACTCCCACGACGGCCCGTCCCGGTGGGGGTCGATCGCCCACCGACGGCCCTCGCTGACCAGGAGTTTGACGTGGCGCAGACCGCCGGTGGGGACGACGGGGCCGCGCTACCGGGCCTCGTGCCCGGCGAGCAGCCGCCCCGCCGGCTCGATGATCCCCGGTAGGAACGGTCGGGTGGTCCCACCGTGCCGATCCCGGAGACGGCCGGCCTGACGGCGACGTCCGGTCCGCGACCGGTCACCGCCCCTCGCCGGTCGGAGCCCCGCCCAGGACGGTCCGCCCGAAACCGTCCGACCGTCGTAGGCCCGCGCTACGGCGCCGCGCCCGTCGTCTTCGGGGTGTCGGCACGGGCGCCCCACTCCGCCCAGGAGCCGGTGTAGAGGGCGACGTTCTCGTAGCCGAGCAGGCGCAGGGTGAAGATCGTCACCGCCGAGCGGACGCCGGTCGAGCAGTAGGGGATCACCCGCTTGTCGGGCGTCGCGCCCACGGCGGCGTAGCGCGCCCGCAGCTCTCCCGCCGGGCGCCAGAACCGCGGCGGGTCGGGCAGCGCGTTCTCGGGGTAGTTGATGTTGGCCGCGCCGGGGACGTGCCCGGTCGCGTACTCCTCGGCGGTCCGGGCGTCGATCACGGCCGTGCCCGGGTCGCCCAGCGCCGCCCGCACCTCGTCGAGGGTGGCCAGGAGCTCGGGATCGGGGTCGCCGCGGTAGGGCTCGGACGCCGGGGCGACCCGGCTCGGTCCGGTCTCCACCGCGCCGCCGGCCGCGACCCAGGCCGGGAGCCCGCCGTCGAGGACCCGGACGTCGTCGTGGCCGAGCTGGGTCAGCACCCACCAGAGCCGCGCCGCGAACAGGGTGCCGCCGTCGTAGGCCACGACCGTCTGGTGCCGAGCGATCCCCAGCCGCGACAGCTCGGCCTCGACCGTCTCCCGCCACCGGGCCAGCGACGCCTCCGAGGTGTCGGTCACCTCCAGGGCCGGCCAGTCGACCTGGGCCGCGCCGGGGACGTGGCCGGCGGCGAAGTCGTCCGCCGGCGTCAGCGCCACCACGCGGACCGCCGGGTCGCCCAGGCGCGCGGCGACCCAGGCCGGGTCGACCAGCAGCTCGGGGTGGGCGTAGCCGCCGGCCGCGGGTGATCCCTCCGGGCCCACCGTCGCGATCCCGCCGGGGTTGGCGGCCGGCGTGGAACGCGAGGGAGTCGGCGTCCCCGGCTGTGCCGCGGAGGATCCCCGGACCGGTGCGACCGAGGCCGCGATCAGCAGGGCCAGCAGGAGCAGACGCATCCTCGTCACCTCAGTTCCGCCATGCCGGGCACGACCGGTCACCGTGCCTGGCGCGTGGTCCAGCGATACGTGCCGACGCTGGGCCAGGCGATGCCGCCCGTCGTGAGTCCTGGGCGGCTCGACCGGCCCGTTCTCTCCCCAGATCACACCCGACCAGGTGCGAGCCGGTATCGGCCGCCGGGCCGTCCCAATCACCCAGATCGTCCCGTCGGCGCGGCGAGACCACACCTGGCCCGTCCCCCGTCCAACTGGACCGCGGCCGAGACGCAACGACCCGACCGACCGACTGCCCAGCGGGCGCGCCGGACCGGCGCGCCGTTCCCGACCGTTCGCCCACCAGGCGCCACAGACGGGCGGTCCCGACCGCCGGTGCCCGCGTCAGTCTCCGGCCGGCACCGGCGTCGCGACCGAGCGGCGGAGCGCGTCGGCCGCCGCGGCGACGCGGGCGCGGCACCGGTCGGCGCCGACCACGTGCATCGTCGCGAAGAGGGGCGGCGACTGCGTCCGCCCGGTCACGGCGACCCGGATCGCCATGAAGAGCTGCCCGGTCTTGAGCCCGAGCTCCTCGGCGAGACCGCGGAGCCGCGCCTCGGTCGCCGCCTCGTCGGCGAGGTCGACCTCGTCGAGCGCGGCGAGCGTCGCCTCGAGGGCCCGCAGCGCCGCCGCGGGCTCGGTCTTCTTCGGCACCAGCGTCAGCGGGTCGTACGGCGCCAGCGCGTCGGCCAGCAGGAAGCCCATCAGGTCCGGGGCCTGGGCGAGCGTCTCGAGCCGGTCCTTGAGCAGCGCGGCCGCCTCGCGGACCTGGGCGTGCTGGGGATGGCTCGGCGCGGCGGCGGCGGCGTCGACCAGCCCGGTGTCGGCCAGGAACGGGACCACCCGCGCGGCGAGGTCGTCGACGCTGAGGATGTGGTTGATGTAGTGCTGGTTGAACCAGCGCAGCTTGTCGTGGTCGAAGGTGCCGGGCGAGGCGCTGATCCGGCGGATCGAGAACTTCTCCAGCAGGTCGGCCCGGGAGAAGATCTCGGTGGTGCCGTCGTAGCTCCACCCCAGCAGCACCAGGTAGTTCATCAGGGCCTCGGGCAGGTAGCCCTGGGCCTGGAACTCTTCCAGCCCCGTCGCCCCGTGCCGCTTGGAGAGCTTGCCGCCCCCCGGCGCCAGGATCAGCGGCACGTGGAGGAGCGCCGGCATCGACCAGCCGAACGCCTGGTAGAGCAGCACGTGGACCGGCGCCGTCGGGATCCACTCCGGCCCACGGAAGATGTGGGTGATCGCCATCAGGTGGTCGTCGACGACGTTGGCGAGGTGGTACGTCGGGTAGCCGTCCGACTTGAGCAGGACGAGGTCCTCGAGCGTCGCGTTCTGGTAGGTGATCTCGCCGCGGATCAGGTCGTGGACGATCGTCTCGCCCTGGCGGGGGGTGGCGAAGCGGACGACGTGGGGCATCCCCGCGGCGAGGTTGGCGGCCACGTCCTCGGCCGGCAGCGCCCGGCAGTGGCGGTCGTAGCCCGGCGGGAGGCCGGCGGCCTGCCGTTCGGCGCGGACGCGCTCCAGGCGGTCGGGGGGGCAGAAGCAGCGGTAGGCGTGGCCGCCGGCGATCAGGCTCTCGGCGTGCGCCCGGTAGCGGTCGGTCCGTTCGCTCTGGGTGTAGGGCGCGAACGGTCCGCCGACGTCCGGCCCCTCGTCCCAGTCGAGCCCGAACCAGCGCAGGGACGCGACCAGGCTCTCGACGGCGCCCGGGACGTAGCGGTTGCGGTCGGTGTCCTCGATCCGGAGGACGAAGGCGCCGTCGAGGCCCTGGCGCTTGGCCTCGCCGCGCGCAAAGAGCCAGTCGAACAGGGCAGTCCGCACCCCTCCGACGTGGAGGGCTCCGGTCGGGCTCGGCGCGAACCGGACGCGGACCCCGCCGGACGGCTCGGTCGTGGCGCTCGTGGCTGTCTGCTGGTCGGTCATCGGGCGCGGTCCCCCGGTCGTCGGTGGTTGTCCATGGGAAGGAGTATAGCCCTGCGTCCGAGTCCCACCCCGCAGCGGCGGTCCCATCAGGGCCATGGGGACGCCCCCCGCCACGCGGCCCACCTCACGCCCCACGAGGATATGCGCGCATCCGAGGCGACGCCGGCGATGCGCGGCCGCGCCTTGCCGATCGGTTCGCCCTGCCGGGCACACTCATCCCCCAGCGGCGCGGGGTCAGCACGCTAAGCGGCAGCGGGTGACGCGGGACGAGAGGCGGAGTGCTATCGCCTCGGGACGGCACGGGGTCAGGGCCGGACGAGATACCCAAACAAGAATCGCCGTTGGCCGTTGGGCCGATAGCGCATCCGCGTCCATCGCGCGGAGTAGCTCCTCGGACAGAGAGACGTTGCTCGCCTTTCTGGCCCTCGATCCACCGCTCGTCCCGTCGCGCCGGTGGGGAGACATTCGCCCAACGACGGGCCACGACAGGGACGCAGCCCTGAACCGGCGGCGTCCCCGACCCGGGTGCCGACGGTCAGCGGCGGCGGGCGAAGATCGAGGGCGGCTCCTCCGCGGTCGCGAGCAGGTGCTCGACCTCGGCGAGGGTCGGCACCCCGTCGGGGCCCGGGGCGCGCAGGCTCAGCGCCGCCACGGCGTTCGCGAACCGGCCGGCCGTCTCGGCCGAGGCGGCGCGGTCGGAGGCGCGGGCGAACAGCGCCGCCGCGAAGACGTCGCCCGCCCCCGTCAGGTCGGCGACCGGGACGCGGAAGCCGGGCAACTCGACCTTCCGCGGCGCGTCGCCACCGTAGAGGACGGTCGCGCCCCCCTCGCCCTTGGTGATCACGCCGAGGCGGTAGCCCCCGACCCGCTCGACCACCTCCCGCGCGAGGCTGATCTCTTCGACGCTGACCACGACCCCGTCGACCCGTCCCATCAGCTCCGGCGTCAGGCGCAGGTGACCGAGGCGAACCCGGCCCCCCTGGTCGCGCGGCCACTCGCGCATCCAGCCCTGCGGGGTGATCCCGAGGAACCCGGGGGTGAGGGCGCCGGTCTGCTTCTGGTCGATCTCCTGGGCGACGGGCCCGAGGTGGAGGACGCGGGCGTTGCGCCAGTGCGGGGGCAGACCGCGCAGGTCGATCTCGCCCGCCCAGTGCCGGATCGTCTGCTCCCGGCGGTCGGCGCGGTACTCGTTGACGAAGACGGTCGGACCGTCGGCCTCCTGGCAGACGATGCTGATCTCGCCGGCATACGGCTCCAGCGAGGGGATGTCGAGACCCGCGAAGCGGCCACCGAACGCGCCCCGCGTGAGCACCCCCACCCGCCAGCCCAGCCGGGCCGCGGTCAGCGCCGAGTAGAGCGCCGTCCCGCCGAGGAGGACGCTGCCGTCGGGCTGGAGGTCGGCCACGATGTGCCCGATCACCAGGTACTGGGGCGTCCGCTCCGCGCCGAGGGGACCGGCGGCGCGACCCGGCGCGAGCGGATCGCGGGCGG
>CADCWG010000084.1 GCA_902806335.1 uncultured Thermomicrobiales bacterium
CGCCCGTCTCGGCCATGCCGTCCGTTCCCCTTTCCCGTCGTCGGGGGTCGGGCCGCAACCGCGGATCCCGACCGCCCGGTGTCCCGAAACCGTCTACGCGGGATGGTCCCGCCCCGGTGCGCCCCGGACCCGCTGCGGTCAGCCCACCGGCCGGGCGTGGCTCGACCGTCGATGCCCGTCGCGTCGGCCTGGTCCCCGCCGGTCGCGGCGAGGATCGCCGTGTCCCGCCGCCGGTCGGCGACGCGCCCCGCCGACCGCGTGGGTGAGGGCGGCACCCGCCCGGATCCGGTCGGACCCACCGCCGGCGCTTGCTGGAGGGTTCGTCACACGTCGTGGAACTCCCCGACCTCCTCGACCTCCTGCCGCAGCGTGACGCCGAACCGGTCGGCCACCACCGCGCGGGCGTGGGCGATCAGGGCACGGACGTCGGCGGCGGTGGCGTTGTCGGCGTTGACCACCCAGTTGGCGTGCTTGGGTGAGAAGCGCGCCCCACCCAGCCGGTACCCCTTCAACCCGGCCGCCTCCAGTAGCCGCCCGGCGTAGTCCCCCGGCGGGTTCGCGAATGTCGACCCGGCCACGGCACCTGTCGGCTGGGTCTCCTTTCGGAACCGGGCGTGGTCGTCCGCGAGGGCCACCAGTGCCTGTGGGTCGCCCTTCGGCAGGTGAAAGGTCGCCTCGAGGACGTGGAGCGGCCGTGGCCGGGGGGCGTTCTTGACCCTGGTCAGCCGGTAGCTCGCTTCGAGCCAGGACGCCGGCTCCTCCCGGATCTCCCCGGACGCGGCGTCCAGCAGCGTCACCGCCGCCAGGTGGTCCTTTAGCTCCGTCCCGTGGGCGCCGGCGTTGTTGGTGGTGGCGCCGCCGATCGTTCCCGGCAGGCCCACGCCCCAGTCCAGGCCCGCCCAGCCGCGCTCGGCCGCGTACCGACCGACCCAGGAGAGGGGCGCCTGGGCGGCGACCCGCAGCACGACGTGGTCGCCACGGTCCTCGGCCGCCACCAGCGCGTCGGCCCGCTCTCCGGGCGTCCGGGCCAGCACGACCAGCCCGCGGATGCCACCGTCGCCGACCAGCAGGTTGCTGCCGCCCCCGATCACGGACACCGGCCACCCCTCGGCCGCCCCCCAGGCGATGGCCGCGCGGAGGTCGGCCGGCGTCGGGGCCCGCACCACCCGGTCGGCCGGCCCGCCGATCCGCCAGGTGGTGTGGAGCGACATCGGGGAGTCACGGAGCACCTTGAGGTGCGGGTAGTCGGGGACGGTCTCGGTGGCGCCCCGGTGCCCGGCCGCGCGGCCGGCCCCCCGACCCCGCGTCCGGGCCGGAGGAGGGGGCACCGACGGAGCCCCGCCCGCCTGTGCCTCGTCCGGTGCGTCAGACGGCGCGTCGGCCACGTCGCCCCCCGGCTCGTCCTGCGGTGCCTCGGCAACGCCGCCCCCCGGCTCGACCGCGGCGCCGGGCGTCGGCGGCGACCCACCTTCCAGGGCGCGCAGTCGCGCCAGCAGGTCCGGGCCGACCTCGGTCACGGTCCCGGCGCCGAGCGTCACCACCACGTCGCCGGGGACGACGACATCGGCGAGCCAGGACGCGGCCCCTGGCGGCCCGTCGGCGACGCTGGCCGCGGGGACCAGCGCCGCGAGTTCGGCCGCCGAGACGCCGAGCGTGTCCGTCTCCCGGGCGGCGTAGATCTCGAGCACCAGGACCCGGTCCGCGGCGGCCAGCGCCGCCGCGAACTCGTCCAGCAGCGCCCGGGTGCGGCTGTAGGTGTGGGGCTGGAAGGCGGCCCAGAGGCGCCGCCCCGGGTAGCGGCCCCGCGCCGCGGCGATCGTCGCGGCGACCTCCGTCGGGTGGTGGGCGTAGTCGTCGACGACGGTCACGCCCGCGGCCTCGCCCAGCACCTCGAACCGCCGGCCCACGCCGGTGAACGTCCCGAGCGCCGCGGCGGCGGCGGCCGGCTCGTGCCCGAGGGCCGCCAGCGCGGCGAGGGCCGCCGTCGCGTTGCGCGCGTTGTGCGCGCCCGGCACGGCCAGCGGCAGCGGCACCGTCGCCCCCGTCGGTGGGGTGACGTGCCACGCACCCTCGGTCCCGGCCAGGAGCCAGTCCGGCGACCCAGCCTGCCCGAACGTCACCAGGTGACCGGGCTTCGCCACGTCCGGACGGGCGAGCACCCGCCCGCACCCCGGGTCGTCGGCGGCGACGACGAGGGTCCCGTCGGGCGTGATGTTGCCGACGAAGCGGGCAAAGGCGGCGTCGTAGGCGTCCTGGTCGGGGAAGATGTCGGGGTGGTCGTACTCGACGTTGGTCACGATCGCGACCCGCGGGTGGAGCCAGAGAAACGAGTGGTCGTACTCGTCGGCCTCGACCACCATCGCCGCGCCGGTGCCGGGCGCGGCGTTGGTCCCGGTCGCGGACACGGTCGCCCCGACCGCGTAGGACGGGTCGGCGCCGAGCGCCCGCAGCGCGGCGACCAGCATCCCGCTGGTGGTGGACTTGCCGTGCGAGCCGGCGACGGCGACGCCGTGCCGGACGTCCGCGAGCAACCCGAGCAGCGCCGCCCGCTTTACGATCGGGATCCCGGCCGCCTCGGCCGCCTGGACCTCGGGGTTCTCGCCTCGGACGGCGGCCGTGACGACCAGCAGGTCGGCGGCGCCCGCCCGCGCCGTGTCGGCGTGCCCGACGGCGACGGCGATCCCCTCGTCCACCAGGGCCGCTGTCAGCGCCGAGGCCACCGCGTCCGACCCGCTGACGTCGTACCCCCAGGCGTGGAGGATCCGCGCCAGCCCGCTCATCCCCGCGCCGCCGACGCCGACGAAGTGGACCCGGGCGGGGGGATCGGGCAGGGCGCAGGTCTGCTCCGGCACCGGCGGTAGCCCGCGCGAGGCGGCGTCGGCGATCTCGGGCGGGGTGTTGGTGGTCGCCGTCATCAAATCCTCGTCATCGCCGTGTCCGCGTCGGATCGCGGCCGCGCCCGGGGTGGAGGCACGGCGGCGAGCCACCCCCCCGCCGGTCCGGTGTCTCACGGCCGGTCTTGCGGCCCCTCGGAACCCGTCTCGCGCTGTCCGGACACCGCGGCGACAGGCATCGTACCGTCCGGGCTAGCCCCACCGCCACCGGCGGCGAGGGCACGGACCGCCTGGCGGAACCGCTCGCCGCGGTCGAACTCGTCCTGGAAGAGGCCAAAACTGGCGCAGCCGGGGGAGAGCAGGACGACGTCGCCCGGGATCGCGCCGGCCGCCGCCGCGGCGACCGCCCCCGGCATGTCACCGAACGGCCCGCGGGGCGTCCCGCCCCGGGCCCGTAACAGGGCCTCGAGGGCCGGCGTGGCCGTACCGTCGAGCAGCGACACCGACGTCGCCGCCGTGGCCGCGGCGTCGGCCAGCGGCGCCAGGTTCGACTTCTTGTCGGAGCCGCCGGCGATGAGGTGGACCCGCCGCCCACGCAGGGCGTGGAGCGCGGCGACCGCCGCCGCGGGCGCCGTCGCGGTCGTGTCGTTGACGAAGACGACGCCGTCGACCTCGGCGACGGACTCCATCCGGTCCCGCACCCCGCCGAACCCGACCAGGCCGGCCACCACCGCCGCCGGCGGCGCCCCCCGGGCGAGCGCCGCGGCCAGCGCGGCGAGGGCGTTCGCGGCGCCGTGGTCGCCCGCGAGCGCGGGGACCGTGGGGCGGTCGAAGACGACCTCCTCGCCCCCCGCGCGCCAGACCAGCCGATCGCCGCCGGGGGCGAGCCAGGCACCGTCGCCGGCCGCGCCGGGGGTGGTGCCGAAGGGCACCACCCGGCCCGCCGTCTCGGCGCCGGCCCGCCATGCCTCGGGGTCGCCGGCGTTCAGCACGGCGGCGGCGTCCGACCCCTGGTGGCGCACCAGGCCGCGCTTGGTGGCGGCGTAGTCCGCGAAGCCGTCGTAGCGGTCGAGGTGGTCCTCCGAGACGTTGGTGATCACACCGATCGCCGGCGCGAGGCGGTGCTCGATCAGCGCCTCGACCTGCCAGCTGGAGAGTTCGAGGACGACCGGCGTGTCGGGCGCGATCGCGTCGAGGTGGGCCAGCGCCGAGACGCCCATGTTCCCGGCGAGCACCGTGCGCGGGTCCCAGGCCCGCAGCATGGCGCCGCAGAGCGTCGCCGTCGTGGTCTTGCCCTTTGTGCCGGTGATGCCGATCACCGGCGCGGGACAGGCCCGCAGGAAGAGGCTCATCTCCATCTCGACCGGGACCCCGGCCCGCCGCGCCAGCGCCAGCATCGGCGCCCCGCGCGGCACCGCCGGGTTGCGCACGACCAGGTCGGCCCCGGCCGGGACGAAGTCTGTTTCCTCGTGGCGGCCGAGCACGGTGCGGACGGGCAGCCCGAGCCCGTCGAGCTCCGCGAGCGGCCCGGCGAGCGCCTCGGCCGGCCGGAG
Source organism: uncultured Thermomicrobiales bacterium (assembly GCA_902806335.1). Classification (GTDB taxonomy): domain Bacteria; phylum Chloroflexota; class Chloroflexia; order Thermomicrobiales; family UBA6265; genus CADCWG01. The sequence continues at coordinate 4,388 of CADCWG010000084.1, forward strand.
GTCGGTCACGGTGACGGTCGCGCCCCGCTCGGCCAGCCAGCGCGCGACGCCGACGCCGCCCCCCCGGGTCCCGAGTCCCATCACGGTGACCCGCCGGCCGTCGAAGCGCTCAGCCACGGACAGTGCCCCTCGCACGCCCGCTCATGCTGGCGGCCGTCAACCAGCCCGCGCCGCCTACGGCGTCGTCATCCCCCATCGCCGTCTCCCCCAGACCCGAGCTCCGAGCCACACCCCGCCGACCGTTAACCGCTGAGAGCTGACCGCTACAGCAGCGCCAGCGCCACGCCGATCAGCCCGGCCATCATGCCGAGCATCCAGAAGCGCACGGTGACCTGGGTCTCGGACCACCCGAGCAGCTCGAAGTGGTGGTGCAGCGGCGTCATCTTGAAGAGGCGCCGCCCCTCGCCCCAGAGCCGACGCGACAGCTTGAACCACGCCACCTGGAGCATCACCGAGAGCGTCTCGGCCATGAAGACCGCGCCGACGACCGGCAGCAGCAGCCACTGCCCGGTCATGAACGCCGCGGTCGCCAGCGCCGCCCCGATCGCCAGGCTGCCGGTGTCGCCCATGAAGACCTGGGCCGGGTGGGCGTTGAACCAGAGGAAGCCCATCAGGGCGCCGACCATCGTGAAGCAGAAGGTGACGACGCCGACCTGTCCCTGCTGGAAGGCAATGATGCCGTAGGCGCAGAAGGCGATCGCGGCGGTGCCGCCGGCGAGGGTGTCCAGCCCGTCCGTCAGGTTGACCGCGTTGGCGGTCCCGATGATCGCCACCGCCGCGAGCGGCAGGTAGAGCCAGCCGATGTCGAAGCGGCCGAGGAACGGCACCGCGATGTGGTGCAGGCCGAGGCCGAAGGGGTCGGGGAGGTGGAGCACCAGCCCCGCGACCACGGCGAAGACGGTCAGCCAGGCGAACTTGAAGCGGCCGGCCATCCCCCGCCGCGCCCCGCCGACCAGGTTCATCCGGTCGTCGACGGCGCCGAGCACCGCCGTCACCACCAGCACCCCGATCGGCAGCAGCATCGAGAGCCGCCCGACGACGTTGAAGACGGCGGTGACCATGACCACCGAGATGGCGACCATGACCCCCCCCATGGTCGGGGTGCCGGTCTTGACCAGGTGCGTCTGGGGGCCGTCGATCCGGATCTGCTTGCCGACCTTCTGCCGGCGCAGCCACTCCACGATCGGCCGCCCGATGATCAGGGTGAGGATGAAGGCCAGCCCGGCGAGCGCGAGCGAGACGGCCATGTTCTCGTTCGGGTCGGCCGGCATCAGGCCGGAGGCCGGGACCGGCCAGACCGCCCCCACCGGGGGGAAGGAGACGAAGCCACTCATCAGGCGCCAAGGGCGGGGGATGCCGACGCCGGTCCGGCGACCTCCGGGTCCGGCAGGGCGGCGACGGCCGGGTCGGGCACGGCGACCGCGTCGACGGCGACCGCCGCCGCGTCGGCGCGCAGCGCGTCGACCATCTCCTCCATCTGCAAGCCGCGCGACCCCTTGAGCAGCACGACGTCGCCGTCCCGCAGCTCGCCGAGCAGGTAGTCGATCAGTTCCCGGCGCTCGTCGAGCCCAAATGGTCGCACGGCCGGCCGGCCACCGTCGACGTCGCGGTCCCGGAGCGAGGCCGCCTCCTCGGCGATCCACCGCGCCAGCGGGCCGTAGGTGACGACCAGGTCGGCGACCTCGGCGGCGCGCCGACCGACGATCCGGTGCTCCTCCTCGGCGACCGAGCCCAGTTCCCGCATGTCGCCCAGGACCGCGATCGCCCGGCGCGGGCGGAGCTCGTCGAGGAGCCCCAACGCCGAGAGCACGGACGGCGTGCTCGCGTTGTAGGTGTCGTCGATCAGCCGCGAGCCGTTTGGTCCCGGCTGGACGAGCAGCCGGACCTGGATGCTCGGGTCGTCGAAGCCGGCGAGCATCTCGGAGATGTGCATCCCGAGGGCGTGTCCCACGGCTATGGCGGCGAGGGCCAGCTCGACCGCGTGCCCACCGACCAGCGGCACCTTGAGGTGGAACGTCTCGCCGTCGAGGTGCAGCCGGAAGCTCGTGCCCGCCAGCCCGTCGGTGGCGACCCGGTCGGCCCGGACGTCGTTGGCGGTCCCCAACCCGTAGGTCAGGACCCGGCACCGCGCGACGCCCCCCATCGCCCGCACCCGGTCGTCGTCGCCGTTGAGCACCGCCACCCCGTCCGCGGGCAGGGCGGCGACCAGCTCGGACTTGGTCTGGGCGATGGCCTCGATGGTGCCCATCCGCTCGAGGTGGACCGGAAAGACATTGGTGACGACGCCGACCGCGGGGCGGGCGATCCCCGCCAGGTGGGTGAGCTCGCCGTGGGCGTAGGCGCCGCCCATCTCGAGTACCGCCACCTCCGTCTCGGCCGAGACCTCCAGCAGGGAGAGGGGCAGGCCGATCTCGTTGTTCAGGTTGCCGGGCGAGCGGTAGGTCCGGAAGCGCTGGTCGAGCACCGCGGCGACGGTCTCCTTGGTGCTGGTCTTGCCGACGCTGCCGGTGATCCCGACCACGGTCAGCGCGTCCCCGCGGCGTGCCCTCCGGTCGGCCGCGAGCCGCCCGAGCGCGGCGACCGGCTCATCGACGACCACCAGCGGCATCGGGTAGCCGTCGCCCTGGGCGTCGGCCCACTCCCGCGACACCATCGCGGCGGTGGCCCCGGCCGCGCCGGACGCCGCCACGAAGGCATGGCCGTCGAGCCGCTCGCCGCGGATCGCGATGAAGAGGTGCCCGGGCTCGACCCGGCGCGAGTCCCGCTCGATCCGTGTCAGCACCGTCGACGGCGCGAGCCGCCCGCGCAGCTCGCCGCCCGTCCCGGTCAGCACCTCCGCCAGCCTCAGCGGGACCATCGTCACCGTCTCTTCCCCCAACGTCGCCCCGATCGCTATGGGCGAGCATGATCCGTCGTATCCCGGGAGCGCCATGCCCCCGACGAGTTCCTCGAACGAGAAGGCACACCTGCCCGGCGGGACGCGCGGCCGCGACGACCCCGTGCCCCTGAGCCGGTGGCCCGCGGGCGTGGGTCGCGGGTCGACCGCGTTCCGCCCGCTCGGCCCAGGAGTCCGGCACGCCGGCGCGGTCAGCACTCCCGTCGCCATGTCCTCACGCGTCGGCCGCCGGAGCGTCCGGGAGCCGCTCCGCCACCCGGAGCACCGCGCTCCGGCTCCGCGGGTTGGCCGCGACCTCGGCCGCCGAGGGCTTGGTCGCCCCGCCGCCGCGACGCAAGCGCGGCACCGTCGCGCAGGTGCAGATGGGAGCCTCCGGGGGGCAGACGCAGCTGGCGGCCTCGGCAGCGATGAACCGCTTGACGATCCTGTCCTCCAGCGAGTGGAAGGCGATCACCGCCAGCCGGCCCCCGGGAGCGAGGACCTCGACCGCGCCGCGCAGGGCCCGCTCCAGCACCGCCAGCTCGTCGTTGACGGCAATCCGGAGCGCCTGGAAGGTGCGGGTCGCCGGGTGGGTGTCCGCCCCGCGCCGGCCGCCGACCGCCGCCGCCACGACCTCCGCCAGGCGGGCGGTGGACGCGATCGGCGCGCGCTCCCGCTCCCGGGCGATCGCCGCCGCGATCCGCCGCGACCGCGGCTCGTCGCCGTGCTGCCAGATCAAGTCGGCCAGCGCGTCGGGCGGCAGGGTGCTGACGAGGTCGGCCGCGGTCGCCCCGCGGGTCGGGTCGAAGCGCATGTCGAGCGGGCCGTCCAGCCGGAAGGCGAAGCCGCGCTCGCCCTCGCCGAGCTGGAACGACGAGAGCCCGAGGTCGAGCAGCACCCCGTCGAGCGGGGCCACCCCTGCCTCACGGGCCACCGCCGCGAGGTCGGCGAAGTTGGCGTGGACAGGCACGAGCCGCCCGGCGATCTCGGGCTGCGCCGCCAGGGCGCGCGCGCGGGCGACCGCCGCCGGGTCGGCGTCGAGGGCGACGACCGTGCCGCCCGGCGC
>CADCWG010000085.1 GCA_902806335.1 uncultured Thermomicrobiales bacterium
CGGCCCCGGCGACGCCGCGGCGCCGGGCCGAAGGGGCGCGGGCGCGTGGCGCCCGCCGGCTGCGCGGCTTCCTCTGGCGGCTCTTCCGGGCGCTGCTGGTGACGAACCTGCTGCTCGGGGCGATCGTGTTCGCGTTCCGGGGCTGGGACGGCCTGCTGCCCGGCCCGGCGTCCGTCCGCGCCGGCGGCGAGGTCCGCGTCGTGGTCCCGGAGTTCAACGTCCGGGCCGAGCCGTCCCTGGCCGCGGCGACCTTCGGCACGGTCACCGAGGGCGACCGGCTGGAGGTCACCGGCGCGGCCGTTCGCGCCGACGGCGCGACCTGGTGGCCGGTCGCGGCCGAGGTCGACGGGCAGCGGGTGGAAGGCTTCGTCCGCAACGACGGCGTCGAGGGCGTCCCCGAGGGTCCCGTGCTGCGGCTACTCGACGACGCTCGGGCATGGGCGGACGAGACGATCGGCGAGCTGCCGGGGACGTAGGCGCCTGAGCGTGCGCCCCGAGAGGGGGCGGCCATGGTCGGCCTATCCTCGCGCCCATTGGAGGCCAGTGGCGTTCGGATCGAGGCGGCTGGCAACTCCGGCCCCGTCACGAACCACACGGTGCCCGAGTCGACGTGCGTCCGACGCGCCGTCTTCGGCGCTCCGGATCTTGTCGAGGCTTGCCCCGGTGGCAGCGCGGTCCGGAGCGTGTGCCTCCCGGTGGCTCTCTTACCAGCCATTGACCTCAGCCCCACCCCGCACCACGAACGCGCGGCGCATCCTGGGCCCAGGATGGCGCCCTCCGGTGCCGGTCGGGCGCCGTGCGAACTCCCGCGGCATCCGGCTGTTCGGTTGCGGCATCGAGGGCGCGCCGGCGGCCGGGGCCGACCGGGGCAAGCCGCGGGCCCCGGGACGAAGTCGGCTCGAGCCGGCCGTGGGTTCGCCGGGCGAGGCGTCGGCGATCTCCCGGATCCCCTGCCACACGGTCCGCGGTTCGGGTCGAGGGCCGGGATTCCGGCGACGGTGGCGGACGTCGGGGTCAGTGGGCGAACTGGGCGGTCAGGCCGCCGTCGATCACCAGCGAGGCGCCGGTCAGGAAGCTCGCCTCGTCGGAGGCGACGAAGGCGATCAGGTTGGCGATCTCGGCCGGGGTGCCGATCCGCCCGAGCGGGTGGACGGCGAGCACGCTCGCCTCGGCGGCGGCCGGGTCGTCCTGGAGGCCGAACCACTCCTCGATCAGCTGGGTGCGGGTCCAGCCCGGGCAGACGGCGTTGACCCGGATGTTGTCCGGCCCGTAGTCGAGCGCGAGGCTGCGGGTCAGGCCGACGAGGCCGGACTTGGCGGCGGCGTAGGGGAACATCCCCTTGATCGTGTTCTGGCTGTGGATCGAGGAGATGTTGACGATGCTGCCGCCGCCGGTCCGCCGCATGGCGGGCAGGGCGTGCTTGGCGCAGAGCCAGGCGCCCTTGAGGTCGACGGCGAAGGTCCAGTCCCACTCGGCCTCGGTCATCGCCACGGCGTCGAAGTAGGCGTTGACGCCGGCGTTGTTGACCAGCACGTCGACGGTGCCGAAGCGATCGATCGCCTGTGCCATCGCGGCCGCCACCTGGTCCTCCCGCGTCACGTCGCAGACCAGGGCGAGCGGGGCCCGCTCGGCGCCGGCGAAGGCGTCGCCGAGCGCCGCGCACCGCTCCGGGTTCGTGGCGAACGAGACGACCTGGGCCCCCTCGGCGTGGAACTTCTCGACCGTCGCCCGGCCGATCCCGAGCGTGCCGCCGGTGACCACCGCCACCTTGCCCGCGAGCCGCATCACCGTCGCCTCCCCTCGCTGTGCCGGTAAGATCGGCGGCGGGCACCCCGCCGCCTGTCCTCCGACCCGGTTCGCCGGGTCCGGCCGCCCGGCTGGTAGCAATAGCAAGCGGGGCGGCCGAGCACAAGCCGGGGAGGTGCTGGGCGCTCCCATCGACGACGAGCCCGCCGTGCCGCGGGATCCCCTCGCCGGCACCGATTGGCCTTCGGCGAACGCCCGGCGTTCCCTGGAGGCCACCCGGGGCGCGTCGCGTCGTGCCCGCGGTACCAGGTCACCGGTCCCTCTGGCAGCGTTCCGCAGTGGGGGTATCCGCCCGCCGACGAGGGGTTTCGGACGGTCCCCGCACCAGCAGCACGCACGCGACGGCCCCCGCCAGAACCCGCCTTGCCAGACCCCGCGACCGCCGCGCCGGTACTTAGTGTCATCTTGACAATTACTCCCGCCGGGCCTATGCTTCCCACACGATAGCGAGCATCCTGACCCCGACGAGCTTCTCCCGCCGCTGGGGCCGGACGACCGGCCCGACCCGCCCCCCGACCTCCCGCCGCCGACCGCCATGCGGGCGCCCCGCCCGCTCCGTTGGCGCGGGATGGGAGCAGAGACCGCGATGGTCCTCGACCTCAGCCCGACCCGCGCCGCGACGGTGACCCTGCCAATCGCGTCGGACCCGACGGTCTCGACCCCCTGGCTCGTCGACGCCCAGCTCGATCCGGCCGCCTGCGTCCCCGAGGAGGGCACCGGCGCCTACGGCCAGCTGCGGCGGTACGGCGTCTCCGCGCTCCGCCAGGAGCGGATCCCCCGCGCCTACTTCAAACTCGACCCCGTCGAGCGGGACGCCAGGATCTGCGCGCTTCGGCGCCAGCTGGGCGACCGCCTGGTGATCCTGGGGCACCACTACCAGCGCGACGAGGTGATCCAGTTCGCCGACTTCCGCGGCGACTCGTTCAAGCTCTCGCAGCTCGCGGCGAACCGGCGCGACGCCGAGTTCATCCTCTTCTGTGGCGTCCACTTCATGGCCGAGAGCGCGGACATCCTCTCCGGACCGCACCAGCAGGTGATCTTGCCGAACCTCGAGGCCGGCTGCTCGATGGCCGACATGGCCAAGGGCGAGGACGTCGAGGCCGCCTGGGCGGCGCTCGCCGAGCTCGGGATCGGCGGGGTCGTGCCGATCACGTACATGAATTCGGCGGCGGCGCTGAAGGCGTTCTGCGGGCGCAACGGCGGGATCGTCTGCACCTCCTCGAACGCCGGCCGCGTCTTCGACTGGGCGTTCGAGCGGGGCGAGAAGCTGTTCTTCTTCCCCGACGAGCACCTCGGCCGCAACACCGGGGCCAAGAAGGGCATCCCGGTCGACAGGATGGTCGTCTGGGACCCGTTCCTGCCCCTCGGCGGCAACACCCCCGCGCAGCTGCGCGACGCGACCGTGATCCTCTGGAAGGGGTACTGCTCGGTCCACGCCCGCTTCTCGGTCGAGCAGATCGAGCAGGCCCGCGCCGAGCACCCGGGCGTCCACGTGATCGTCCACCCCGAGTGCCGCCTCGAGGTCGTCCAGGCCGCCGACAGCGACGGGTCGACCGAGTACATCCTCGACGCGATCCGCGACGCGCCGGCCGGCACCACCTGGGCGGTCGGGACGGAGATCAACATGGTCAAGCGGCTCAACGCCGAGCTGCCCGACAAGGAGATCGTCTGCCTCGACCCGGTCGTCTGCCCCTGCTCGACGATGTACCGCGTCCACCCCGCCTACATCCTCTGGGCGCTGGAGCACCTGGTCGAGGGCGAGGTCGTCAACCGGATCTCCGTCGACCCGACGGTCGCCCGCGACGCGCTGGTCGCCCTCGACCGGATGCTGGCGGTCCCCTAGCCGTCTGGTGTCCTCGCCGCGTCAGGGGGCGCTCGCGTCGGTGCGGGGGCGGGGCGGGAAGTGCTCCGCCCAGACGGTGGCCGGGACGGCGCGCCAGGCGAGGCCGAGCAGCAGGGCCGCGACCGCGACATCGTCGACCTGACCGAGCACCGGGATGAAGTCGGGGACCAGGTCGATCGGGTTCGCCAGGTAGAGGGCCAGCGCCACCAGCAGCCACCTGGCCCGGCGGGGGGTGCGGGGGTCGGCCGCCAGGCGCCGGAGCCGGCCCGGCAGGCGGATGAGGTCGCCGCCCTGGGCGCGGAGGAACGCCGCCGCGCGCCGCACGCTCGGGCCGACGCCTCGCCGCCTCGCCGCGAGGGCGACGATCCCGAGGCCGAGCACCGCCAGTCCCACCGCCAATGGCCACTCCATGGCCAGAGTCTAAGGCCAAGCCCCTCGGTCCCGACCGGCGACCACGGAGGCGGGCGGTGACGCAGGGTCGGTTCGCGCTCGTCGTGGCGGTCCACGTCTTCCTCGTCCGCGACGCGGAGGTCCTGCTCCCGCGGCGGGCCAATACCGGGTTCGCCGACGGGCGGCTGAGGTGCCGGCCGGCCACCGCGAGGGCGGGGAAGGGGTCAGGGGCGCGGCGGCGCGGGAGGTGGCCGTGGTGGTCGCCGTCACCGTCGCGCCGGACGACCTCGGAGTCGTCGGCGTGATGCACCGGCGCGAGTCCGACCACGAGCGGATCGATGGCTTCCTCGCGGCGCGGGCCTGGTCCGGGGAGCCGACCAGCGCCGAGCCGGCGAGGTGTGCCGAGCTGGTCTGGGCGCCGCTCGACGCCCCGCCGGACGACACCGTGCCCTACGTGGCCCAGGCCCTGGCCGACTACTGCCGCGGCGTGCGGTATCGCCCCTGCGGCCGGGACGACAGCCGGCCGCCGTCCCCCTGACCCGGTTCGCCGCCCCCGCCGCGTCGACGCGTTGGAGTCGAGGCGCTCGCCCCAGCCCCACGCGGCTCGGGGTCATGGTCCCGCTGATGCGTGAGTGCTTGGCGCGGCCCGATCCCGACCGGGTGCCGGGCCGGATGTCCGCTGTCCACGGCGGGACCGCTGGGCACGATGCCGGCCGCGTGGCCGGGGGACGAACAGACACGGCGCGCGGTTCGCGCGAGGAGACGACGGACATGGTCGAGGTTGGGACGGAGGCGCCGGACTTCGCGCTGCGCGGCGCGGACGGCGCCGAGCTGCGGCTCTCGTCGCTGCGGGGGCAGGGGAGGGCGCTGCTGATCTTCTACCCGAAGGACCTGACGTCCGGCTGAGCGGACCAGCTTGGCGCCGTTGGCGCCACCGTTGAGGAGTTCCGCGCGCTCGACACCGAGCCCTACGGGGTCAACCCCGGCGACGCCGAGAGCCACCGCACGTTCATCGCCGCGAAGGGCTTCCCGTTCGACCTGCTGGTCGACGAGGACCGCCGGGTCGCCCAGGCCTACGGCGCGGTTAAGCCGGACGGCTCGGGCATCGCGCGGACGGTCGTGGTCGTCGGCAAGGACGGCCGCGTGCTCTTCCGCGAGGCCGGGGCGCCACCGCCGGCCGAGATCCTGGCCGCGATCGCCGCGGCGAAGGACGGCGGGAACGGCTGAGGTCCGACGGCGCTGCCCGCCCGAGATGTAGCGCGGGCGGCCGTCGCTGCTGCGCCGTAGGATCGGAGGCACCCTTGCACCTCGGTGCCCGGCCCCCGGGCTGGACACGGTGGTGACTCCCAGCACGCCCCGGTGCCGAGTCCTGACCGGCCTGCCCCAACGGGCGGCAGAATGGGCCAAATGAGCGGGGGGCGGCTCGCCGCCCCCCGCTCTGTATTCCTGGCCGGCAGCCGGTCGCCTACGTCACCGGCTCCGCGAGCACGCCCGCGTCGGCGAGTTGCTCCATCTCGGCGACGGCGTTGGCGAACTCCGCGAGGGCGGTGCGGACCGGCTCGGGGGTCGTGAGGTCGACCCCGGCGCGCTGGAGGATGGCCAGCGGGTAGTCGGACCCGCCCGCGGCCAGCATCTCCAGGTAGCGCTCGGTCGCGCCGGCCTCGCCGTCCTGGATACCGCGGGCGAGCGTGATCGCCGCCGAGAGGCCGGTCGCGTACTGGTACACGTAGAAGGCGCGATAGAAGTGGGGGATCCGGCCCCACCGGATCCGGGCCGCGTCGTCGACCACGACGCCGGGCAGGTAGGCCGCCTGGAGCTCGCCGAAGAGGGCGTCAAGCGCGTCGGCGGTGAGGGGCTCGCCGGCCTCGGCCCGGGCGTGCGTGCGGTGCTCGAACTCGGCGAACATCGCCTGGGTGATCAGCGTGGCGTAGACGTCGTCGGCCAGGCGGTTGAGCAGCTCGAAGCGGGCGAGGTGGTCGTCGGCGGGCGTCTTGCCCAGCAGGTGCCAGAGCAGCAGCGTCTCGTTGACGGTGGAGGCGACCTCGGCCAGGAAGATCGGGTAGCCGGCGTCGTGGTACGGCTGGGCGGCGTCGGCGTAGAAGCTGTGCATCGCGTGGCCCGCCTCGTGAGCCAGCGTGAAGACGTCGTTGAGCGTGCCGTTCCAGTTCATCAGGATCACCGGGGACGAGCCGTAGGCGCCCCAGGAGTAGGCGCCGGAGCGCTTGCCCCTGGTCTCGTGGACGTCCACCCAGCGGGCGTCGAAGCCGGCGGCGAGGTCCTCGACGTAGCGGTCGCCGAGCACCGCCAGGCCGTCGAGCACCAGTTCGACCGCCTCGCGGTACTCGTACCGGCGCTGCGGGGTCGGCGCGAGCGGCACCCGGAGGTCGTAGTTGGCCAGCTCGTCGAGGCCGAGGGCCCGCTTGCGGAGGCCGAGGAAGCGCTCCAGCGCCGGCGTCGCCTCCCGGACGGCCGCGATCAGGCTGTCGTAGACGCTCTCGGGGATGTTGCCGCCGAAGAGCGCGGCGGCGCGAGCCGAGGCGTGGCCGCGGACCCGTGCGAAGAAGATGTCCTTGCGGACCGACGCCCCGTGGAGCGCGGCGAGGGTGTGGCGGTGGTCGAGGTAGGCCCTGGCCTGGGCGTCGTGGGCCGCCTTGCGGACCGCCCGGTCGCGGCTCTCGAGCAGCAGCCCGGCGCGACCCTTGGTCAGGGCGATCTCGCGCCCGGCCTCGTCGCGGACCGTCCCGAAGTCGAGGTCGGCGTTGTCGAGCGCGGTGAAGGCGTCGGAGGCGGCCCGCGTGGTGTCCGCCGCCTGGGCGAGCACCTCTTCGACCTCGACCGAGCGGACGTGCGGGCGGCGGCGCTGGGTGTCGTCGAGCATGTGCCGGTAGCGGCCGAGCACGGGGTCGGCGGCCAGGGCGGCGAGACGGTCGGCCGGCAGGGCGAGCAGTTCGGGCTCGACGAAGGCGAGCGCCTCGCCGGCCGCGACCGCCTGCTTGGTGGCGCGCTCGTAGCGCGCCGCGGCGGCCGAGTCGGTGGTGTCCTCGTCGCGCCGCAGCACGGCGTACGTCATCAGCCGCTCGACGGTGAGCTGGGCGGCCATCGCGTCGTCGAGCGCGGCCACGAGGGCCATCGCCGAGTCGCCCAGCATCCCGCGGTGGGCGGTCGCGGCCTGGATCTGGGTCGCCAGGAGCCGGACGTCGGCCTCCCAGGACGCATCGTCGGCGTAGATGCCGGAGAGGTCCCAGGTCTCCTCGACGGCGATCTGGTCGCGGGTGGGGACGGCGGTTGGGGTCGGGGTCGCGGCTACCACGGGGGAGGTCTCCTCGGGGCCGCCCGGGTCTGGCCGGGCGGCGCGGCTGGGCGCTGGGCGGGGGCGACACGCGCCCGGGCCCGCGCCTCGGTCGATGTCCTGGGGGAATGATACGGGGTGGCCCCGCCGACGGAACCAGCCGGCTCCCGCCGACGGAACCAGCCGGCTCCCGCCGACGGAACCAGCCGGCTCCCTCCGTCGCCCGCCGCGCGGGTACGGCGCCGGGAACGCCGCCTGGACCCTCGACGACGTCACTCCCGGGCGGGCGGTGCCCGGCTCACCACGAGGGCGTCACCTCGGTGCGCGCCTCCGCCGGCCAGCCGCTGGTCCTCCAGGGGCGGGCGGAGTATCCTGTGCGGTCCTGCCGTCTCGACCGTGATCGCGCCGTGCCGGACCGCCGTCCGGGGAGGAGACCGCGCCGTGCGCCTCTACCTCGAAGTGGCGCGGCTCGCCTTCCGCGGGCAGCTCGCCTACCGGGCGGCGACGCTCGCCGGGCTCTTCACCAACGGCGTCTTCGGTCTGGTCCTGTCGGCCGTCTGGGTGGGCCTCTACCGGGGCGGCGAGCGCGGCACGGTCGCCGGCTTCACGGTCGCCGAGGCGCTGACCTACGTCTGGGTCGCCCAGTCCCTGATCATGGTGGTCGCCATGTGGGGAACCTGGGACATCGCGCTGGCGATCCAGAGCGGCGACGTCGTTGCCGACCTGATGAAGCCTTTCGACTTCTTCGGCTACTGGCTGAGCCGCGACCTGGGGCGGGCGGGCTGCATGGTCCTGACCCGGTTCCTGCCGACGCTGGGGATCGGCGCGCTGGCCTTCGACCTCGCGCTGCCAGGCGCGGTGGGCGGGCTCGGCCGGTGGGCCGCGTTCGCGGCCAGCGTCGGTCTCGCGGTGGTGGTCAGCTTCGGGATCCGCTT
>CADCWG010000086.1 GCA_902806335.1 uncultured Thermomicrobiales bacterium
TCGGCCCGATCCCCGTCCCCGGTCCCGCCGCAGACCGTGTGCCAACCCGACCCGCGTCGGACCCCGTCGGCCGGCCGAGCCGAAGAGGCGCCGGCTTGCCGACGCCCCGCCCATCCGTTACGATCTGTATACAATTGGATGGCGGTTTCGTACCCGACGGAGGGGACGGCGATGCGGGTGGACGGCGCCAAGCTGCGCCGGGCGCGGGAGCGGCGCCTGCTGACCCAGCCGGAGCTGGCGGCGCGGGCCGGGGTCATGGTCGCGACGGTGAGCCGCATCGAGAACGGGCTGCAGCAGCCGCGGATCCCCACGCTCCGCAGGCTCACCGAGGCGCTGGGGATCGCCGCCGAGGAGGTGGCCGCGTGGGACGCCGAGGAGGGGGACGGGACGGGGCAGGCAGCGACGTAAGGTAGCGCGCGGGCCCATCGTCGTGGCGGTCCTAGGCCCGCGGGGTCGGGCACGTCGGGGAGGACCGCTGGGGACCTGCGCGGCGAGCGCCGACGAACAGGAGCGACCGATGGCGGAGACGCGGAAGAAGCGGGGCCAGAACGAGGGCGGGGTCTACCAGCGCAAGGACGGGCGCTGGGAGGCGCAGCTGACGGTCCCCGCCGCAGACGGGGGCAGGGCGGGGCGCCGCAGCTTCTACGGCCGCACCAAGGCCGAGGCGGTCCGGAAGCTGCGGGACGCCGAGCGGGACATAACTCGCGGCCTTCCCGTCGCCGACGGCCGCCTCACGGTGGGCGCTTACCTGGACCGGTGGCTGGAGGACGCGGTCGGGCCGACGGTCGCGCCCAAGACCTATGCCTCCTACTCCGACACCGTGCGCGTCCACCTCACCCCGTTGCTCGGGAGGATCGTCCTCGCCAAGCTCGGCCCCGCCGACGTGCAACGCCTGCTCGCCGCGAAGAGCGCCGCCGGGTTGTCGCCCACGACGGTGGGCTACATCAGGACCGTGCTGCGCATCGCCCTCGGGCGCGCCGAGAAGTGGGGTCTGGTGGCCCGCAACGCCGCCGCGCTCGCCGACGCGCCCCGGCGGGCGCGCAGCGAGGTACGGCCGCTGACGCCGGCCGAGGCTCGGCGCCTGCTGCTGGAGGTCGAGGGGGACCGCCTGGAGGCGCTGTACCGCGTCGCCGTCTCGCTCGGCCTACGCATGGGGGAGGCGCTCGGACTCCGGTGGGAGGACGTGGACCTCGACGCCGGCGAGCTGCGCGTCGAGCGCGCGCTGCAGCGCGTCGGCGGCCAGCTCACCCTGAAGGAGCCGAAGACCGAGAAGAGCCGGCGCACCCTGACGCTGCCGCCCGCCCTCGCGCGCTCCCTCCGGGCGCACCGCGTCCGCCAGCTGGAGGAGCGCATGGCGGCCGGCCCCCGCTGGGAGGAGCGGGGTCTCGTCTTCACTACGGCGAAGGGGACGCCCCTCGAGCCGAGCAACGTGCTCAAGCGGTTCAAGGCGCACCTGGCCGCGGCCGGTCTGCCGCCGCAGCGGTTCCACGACCTCCGGCACTGCGCGGCGTCGCTGCTGCTGGCGCAGGGGGTGCCGGCGCGCGTCGTGATGGACGTGCTGGGCCACACCCAGATCAGCACCACGATGGACCTCTACGCCCACGTCATGCCGGCCGCGCATCGCGAGGCGGCGGCCCGCATGGAGGAAATCCTCGGCGAAACGGGGTAGCGGGGCAACCTGGGGCGCGGAGACGGCGGCGGCGAACCCGCCCGATTGCCGTCACGGTTGCCGTCAGGACGCGAGGAGGGCCGGTCGGCTAGCCGACCGGCCCTCGTATTTGCCGCACTGCCATGCGGATTTCCAGTGGCTGGGCTGCAGGGATTCGAACCCCAACTACCTGATCCAGAGTCAGGCGTCCTACCGTTAGACGACAGCCCATCGCGCCAGACAGTCTACCAAAGGGGGCGGGGAGCGTCCACGTTCTGTCGGGCGTGCTGGCGTCGCGGCCTACGGCGCCGCCCCTGCCAGCGTCGCCCGGAACCCCGCGGCCGGCATGCGCGCGACGCCGTCCAGGGAGCCGGTGAGCTGGGCGAACCCGGCGGCGACCGTGTTCCGGGCAAGGACGAGGGACGTCACGGGGCCGGTGCCGCCGGGGACGGGGGTGATCGCGCCCGCGTGCCCGAGCAGCTCGTCGTAGGCCGCGTCCCCGACCAGCCGGTCACCGACGACGTTGGTCCCGAAGTCGAGCACCGTCGTCCCGGCACGCACCATATCCCGGGTGAGGAGGCCGGCCCGGCCGGCGGCGACCGCGACCACATCGCCCTGGCGGCAAATGTCGGCGAGGTGTCGTGTGCGACGGTGGCAGACGGTCACGGTGGCGTCGCGGGCGGTCAACATCGTCGCCAGCGGCGCCCCGACCACCGAGCTGCGACCGATCACCACGACGTGGGCGCCGGCGATCTCCACCCCGTGGTGGTCGAGGAGCTCGATGCCGCCCCGCGGGCAGGCGGGCGGCAGGGTAGGCAGCCCGAGCCGGAGGCGGCCGACGCTGGACGCGGCGATGCCGTCGATGTCCTTGAGGGGCGCGAGGGTGTCGACGACGAGCTCCTGCCGGAGGTGCCTGGGGAGCGGCATCAGGACCAGGACGCCGGTGATCTCCCCACCCTCGTTGAGGCGCCGGAGTGTCGCGACCAGGCCGGAGGCGGTGGCCGTCGGCGAGAGGTCGAAGGGCCGGTGGGTGACGCCGACGCGGGCACAGGCGCGGACGATCGACCCGCGGTAGGCGACGGACTCGGGCGCGCTGCCCACCATCACCGTCGCGAGCACGGGGGAGCGTCCCCCGGCCGCGATCAGGGCGTCGATGCCCGTCGCGATCTGCTCGCGCAGCACGGCGGCCAGGGGCGCGCCTCGCAGGATCCTGGTCTCGGTCGTCACGGGCGGGTTGGCTCCTCCCTTATCCGGCGTACCTCGGGCGACGGTCCGGCGGGACGGGGTGAGCCGTCACCCGGGTCCCTGGAGGGGAGCGGTCGCCGGGAACCGGACCCCGAGCTCGGGTCACGAGCCGTCTGTTCCGGCCCGCTGCTCCGTCGGCATCGGCGGCGCGGCGCGCACGGCGCGGAGCGTCGAGGGACGTCGCACCTCTCCATCTCGTCGCTTCCGCGCCGCCGGTCGGCGTCGGCGTCGTCCGCCGCGGTCGCGACCCAAAGGTACACGACGCGGCACGCCGGTCCCGGATCGACGCGAGCTTCGCGTGCACCCTGGCGTCGACCCGATGGGCGTGAGGTGGCTTCCCGCGAGGTGAGAGCGGTGACACCAATGACACAGGGGTTCCCAGTAGTGAGAAGCGGGGACCGCGACGGCCGGGTGGTGGGTTGACCTCGCTACCCCGGCCAGCCGGCGGCCGTCGCCGGCCCGGGGGAATGTGGACGGACCGTGTGGACACGGCTCCCTCTCCCCGTGCTGGGCCGCCGCGCCCGCTCGTTGGCCGTCGTCCTGAGGCAGGCACTGGCGTTTCGGCTGCCGACCCCCACGTCCCGCACAGGTGGCCCTCGAGGCCCTACAGCGGCTCCGGAGGGCCATTCGGAGCAGTAACGAGCCGTCCGCGCCGCCCAGGAACCCGCCACCCGACCGCGGACCAGGTGGCTCAGCCACCAAAATGACACCGATGAGACGCAGTCCATCGCGGTGTCGTTATTTGCATCGGCCGGTTCAGTACCGTCCTGCGAGTGGCATTTAGTGGGGTCACTTCGTGGGTCCGGTGGAGAACTGTCCGAATCGGTTGACGGGGAGGCAACGAGCCGCTACTATGATGTCAGTGAGGCACCCCCGCATGTGACTCCTGGACACAGAGCAGCGAGTCGGAGGTTATCGGTGACTGCCAGGCAACGGGGGGAGCGGATGGGCATCGCAGGGATGGGCGGCGGCCGACCGGCGGACCGGGGCGAGTTCGCCGCCGCCCTCAAGGCCGCCCGCGAGGTCGCGGGCGTCTCGCAGAGCAAGCTGGCCGAGCGCGCCGGCTTCGACCACAGCTACGTGAGCCGCCTGGAGAGCGGCGCCCGGACGCCGACCCGGGAGGCAGTGCTCCAGCTGGCGGACGCGCTCGGGGTCGACGGCGCCGGCCGCGACGGGCTGCTGGCGGCCGCGGGGTTCCTGCCGCGGGAGGTCAACAGCCTCCTCACGGCGGAGCCCGAGGTCACGGAGGTCCTCGATCTCCTGCGCAACGAAGCCGTGCCGGAGCGCTTCCGCTCGATCATGCGGGCGCAGCTGCGCCTGCTCGCCGAGCAGGCCCGCTTCACGCTCGATCCGACGCCCCGGGACGGCGGCATGTCGGGATTCGCCGCCTGACCGCTGGGACGAGCGTCCACTCCTCGCGGTGACTGCTCTCGGGCGGCGCCGCGAGGGGTGAGGACGGTCGTTCGATGTCAGCGACGCTTGGAAAGGAAGGTTTGCTCAACCTGGCGTGGCGACCTTCCCCGTGTCTGGCGCCCTGGTTCCCAAGGCGAGGGAAACGTTTCATCATTCGGCCTGGCCCGTCGGTCGAGCGGCCGATGTGATCCAGAGGCCGCACGGAGCGTCGGACCCCGGCCCGTCGACTCCCGCCCGTCAGTTGTGCGCCGATGCGGCGCAATCGCCTCGCCGATTCCGCGGGACGACGCGTCGAACACCGTTGGACGTTCAATCCCTGAACGTCGCGCAGCGGTCGCACGTGCAGGCGTGGCTGCCGATCCCCGGCGACGGTCGATCGCCAACGCCGCGGCGCCGCCCGACACGTCTCGCGGGAAGCGGCTGCGGGGATAGCGGCGCCGCCTCGTGCGTTCCATGAGCCCCGACCCCGGAGACAGGGCTCTGCCTGGGCTCCATCCGCGGCTAAGCTCGTGGCGGAGGTCCGGCCGGGACTGTCCGCTTAAGGGAGACGGTGGGTCGACGGTTGGGTAGACGCGACGGGGTGGGGCTGGCCGACCAGCCGTCGCCACCGCCGGGCCCGAGGAAGGGTCGCGCGGAGCCAACGCTGCTCCGGCACTAGGGCCGGTCCCGGCTTGGATTGGCGGGTAATTGGCGGCCGCCAATCGTTGGCGCCGGATGCAGCCCGGAGTTGACTAGCCCTCCGGTGGTCGCGTCCTCCTGGCTCGCCTGCTACGATGCGCTCCCGCTCGGCGTCCGTTCTCCCCCCCGGCATCGGACCGGCCCCTCCCGCCTCGTACCTGTTCGGCGATCCGGCCCGCGCCGGCGCCCCCGAGCCGGAGGCCGCGAGGCCGCGCCGGAGGACCTGCGGGCGCCGTGCCCGCGGAGGGACCGCCCGTTGGCCGAGTTCGCCCACCTCCACCTGCACACCGAGTTCTCGCTCCTCGACGGGATGGGGCGGATCGACGAGTACCTCACCCGCGCCAAGGAGACCGGCCTCCACCACCTGGCGGTGACCGACCACGGCGTGATGTACGCGGCGATGGACTGGTACAAGGCGGGCCGCAAGGCCGGTCTCCACCCGATCGTCGGGATGGAGGCCTACCTCGCCGAAGGCAGCGCCCGCGCCAAGGAGCGCAAGTCCTACCACCTGCTCCTCCTCGCCGAGAACGAGACCGGTTACCGCAACCTGCTCAAGCTGGCCACCAAGGCCAGCCTCGAGGGCTTCTATTACCGGCCCCGGATCGACCTCGAGTGGCTCGCCGAGCACAGTACCGGGATCATCGGCACCTCTGCCTGCCTGGGCGGTCCGGTCGCCAACAACTTCCTCCACGGCCGCCCGGATCTGGCGCGCGACTACGCCGGCAAGCTCGCCGAGATCTTCGGCCCGGACCGGTTCTACATCGAGGTCCAGGACCACGGGATCAAGGAGCAGATCGAGACCAACCGGCAGCTGATCCCGCTGGCCCGGGAGCTCGGGCTGCCGCTGGTGGCGACGAACGACGTCCACTACTGCAATCAGCAGGACCACTCCGCTCAGGACCTCCTGGTCTGCGTCCAGACCAACTCGACTCTCAGCGACCCGAAGCGGCTCAAGTCGGAGAGCGACCAGCTCTACCTGAAGGGGCCGGACGAGATGGCTCTCGTCTTCGGCGAACTGCCGGAGGCCCTCTCGAATACGGTCCGCATCGCGGAGATGTGCGACCTCAACCTCGACTTCACCGGCTACCACATGCCGCACTTCGAGGTGCCGGCGGGGGAGACGCCCGAGAGCCACCTCGAGGCGCTCGTCCGGGCCGGATGTCGGCGCAAGTACGGGCACTACGGCGGGGCGGTCGGCGAGCGCCTCAGTTACGAGCTCGGCGTGATCGCCTCGATGGGGTTCACCAACTACTTCCTGGTCGTGTGGGATTTCGTCCGCTTCGCCAAGGAGCGGGGCATCCTCGTCGGGCCCGGCCGGGGGTCGGCGGCCGGCAGCATCGTCACCTACGCCCTCGACATCACGGCCCTCGACCCGCTCAAGTACGACCTGATCTTCGAGCGCTTCCTCAACCCGTCGCGCATCTCGATGCCCGACATCGACATCGACTTCGCCGACGACCGCCGCGCCGAGGTGATCGACTACGTCGTCAAGAAGTACGGCGACGACCGCGTCGCCCAGATCGTGACCTTCGGCACGATGGCCGCCAAAGCGTCGGTCCGCGACTGCGGCCGGGCGATGGGCCTCAGCTTCGCCGAGACCGACCGGGTCGCGAAGCTGATCCCGGTCGGCCCGGGGATCACGATCGAGTCGGCGATGGCCAAGGTGCCCGAGCTGCAGGCACTCTACGACGCCGACGGCGGGGTCCGGGAGCTGATCGACGCCGCGCGCAAGGTCGAGGGGATCGCCCGCCACTCGTCCACCCACGCCGCCGGGGTGGTGATCTCGCGCGACCCGCTCGTCCAGCACGTGCCCCTCCAGCGCGCCGGCGGCAAGAGCGAGGGGGAAATCACCACCCAGTACCCCCAGGGGCAGCTCGAGGCGCTGGGGCTGCTCAAGATGGACTTTCTCGGGCTGAAGACCCTGACCGTGCTCGGCAAGGCGGTCGAGCTGATCAACGCCCGCGGGCACGACCTCACCATCGAGACGATCCCCCTCGACGACCCGAAGAGCTACGAGGTGCTCGGCAAGGGCGAGACGGTCGGCGTCTTCCAGCTAGAAGGCGGGATGACGACCCGGATGACGGTCGACGTCCAGCCGAACTCGTTCGAGGATCTGATCGCGCTGATGGCGTTGATCCGCCCGGGCCCGATGGAGATGGCGCCCGACTACATCGCCCGCAAGCACGGCCGGACCGAGATCGAGTACATGCACCCGGACATGGAGTCGATCCTCGCCGAGACCTACGGCGTGGCGCTCTACCAGGAGCAGGTGATCCGGATCGCCAACGTGCTCGCCGGCTTCTCGATGGCCGAGGGCGACGGCCTGCGGAAGGCGATGGGCAAGAAGCTGCCCGAGGAGATGGCCAAGTACCGCGACCGGTTCGTCGGTGGGTGCGTGGAGCACGGCCTGACCAAGCAGCTCGGCGGCGCGATCTTCGACATGATCGAGCGCTTCGCCGGCTACGGGTTCAACAAGGCCCACAGCGCCGCCTACGCCGTGATCGCCGCCCAGACCGCCTACCTGAAGGCCAACTTCCCGGTCGAGTTCATGGCGGCCGCCCTGTCGACCGACATCGGCGCCAGCGACAAGATCGTCTTCAACATCGCCGAGTGCCGACGCGCCAAGATCCCCGTGCTCCCGCCCGACGTCAACGCGAGCGACCACGACTTCGGCGTCGAGGACCTCGGCGACGGCGGGACGGCGGTCCGGTTCGGCCTCGGCGCGGTCAAGAACGCGGGCGAGGCGGCCGTTCGGGCCCTGGTCGCCGCCCGGGCGGAGCTACCGGGCGGCCGCTTCGCGGACCTCGAGAGCTTCTGCGACGCGGTCGACTGGTCGGTGGTCAACAAGCGGACCGTCGAATGCCTGGCCCGCTGCGGCGCGCTCGACGGGTTCGGTCCCCGCTCCGCCGTGCTCGCCGCCCTCGACAACGCGATCGCCGCCGGGCAGCGCCGCCAGAAGGCCAGCGCGCGGGGCCAGATCGGGCTCTTCGACCTGGGCGGGGCAGCGCCGGCCGCCGCGTCGGGGCCGGTTGGGCTGCCGGAGGTGCCCCCCCTGCCGAGGAAGGACCTGCTGACCTGGGAGAAGGAGCTGCTCGGGCTCTACCTCAGCGACCACCCGCTCAACGACGTGTTCGGCGACGGGGTGCCGTCCGGACTGGCCCAGATCGTCGAACTCCCGCAGCGCACACCCGGCGAGAAGGTCAAAGTGGTCGGCATGATCGCCGGCATCCGCCGCATCACGACCAAGACGAACCGCACCATGGCGATCATCGACCTCGAGGACCTGACCGGGAACATCGAGTTGGTCGCGTTCCCGGAGTGCTACGAGAGCCACGCCTAGCTCTGGCAGGTCGACGCGATCGTCGAGGTGGTCGCCAAGCTGGAGCGTCGGGGGGAGCAGCTCCAGCTGGTGTGCGAGTCGGCCACGACCGAGATCGCGTCCCTCGCCGCGCCGCCGAGGCCGCGGCGGGTGATCCACGTCCGGGTGCCCCGCTCGGCGGACGCCTGGGCCGATATCCGCACGATGCAGCGGCTCGACGAGATCCTGCGCCACCACGAGGGCGACGACGACGTGGTGCTCCACGTTCCGGTCGGCACCGAGACGGTCTCGCTGCGGAGTCGGACCCGGCGCATCGAGTGGGGGGACGCCGCCCGCGCCGAGCTCGAAGCCCTCCTCGGCGCCGGCGCCGCGATGCTGGAGGACCCGGGGGTGGCCGTCGGCGAACCGCCGCACCTCCTCCTGGCTTCATAGGGGCCCGCGGGGCCCGCCGCGCGGGCATGGCGCCAGGCGTGGTCAATCGGCGGCCGGCGGTCACGCCTGCCGGGCAGCCAGCTGGCGGGCACTGGCGACCCCGATCGCCCGCAGGGTGGCCCGAGGGGCGTCGGCGAAGACGAGCAGGGTGTCGTTCGGGCGCGTCAGCTTCAGCCCCCGATTCACGGCTCGCCGCTCGGTCGGCACATGCACCACGGGCGGGGGCACCGTGTTCCGGACGACGCCCTGCCGGAAGAGGGCAGCCCGCTGCGTATCCAGGTCCTCCGAGTGGAGCACGAGGGCGCCGCTCGCCCGACCGAGGAGCCGACCCACCTCCGGCAGGTCGTCGTCGGGTACCCCGCCGAGGCGGCCCACAACCGTGATCAGCCGCCCGTCTGAGCGGGAGCCGACCGCGCGAAGCACGGGGCGGAGGTACCACGAGGGCGCCGGCCGGTCGATGACCGCGGTGGCCTCCGCGAGCGGCAGCACATTGAACGAGCCGGGGAGGGAGGCGACGGGGACCTCGAAGCCGGCGAGCGCCGCCGCGATGGTCTTCGGCGTGAGCCCGCAGGCGGCTGCCGCCGCCGCCGCCGTGAGGGCGTTGTGGACCTCGAACCCGGCGCCACCGCCGAGGGCGAAGCGCAGCCCGGCGGTGGGGCCAAGATCGGTCGCGGCCAGTTCCGAGCCGACGCAGAGCTCGTCGTCTTCCGCCCATGCCGCGATCCCGCCCTCGCCGAGGTGGGCCCGAAGCAGCGGGGTGTCCCGGTTGTGGGCGACGAGGATCGCCGGGGCGTCGTGGCTCACGTCAGAGCCGGCCACGGCATAGTCGTCGCCGTTGAGAACCACGGTCCCGCCGGGCGCCACCGCGGCGAGCACCGTCGGGTACGCGCGGAGGGCCCGCCTCGTCTCGTCCTGCACCAGGCAGACCTCGTTGTTCGCGCAGATGGTGGTGACGGCCACCAGCGGGTACACCCCGGCCGGCAGGCCGACCGCCGCCACCGTCGACCAGTCCAGCTCCTGGATCGCCACGTCGAGGCTGCCGATCGAGAGCTGAGCGAGCGCGTCGGACCACGGCCCGAGTTCGCCGCGTCGGCGCTGGCCGCGGACCTCGACGCCGACGTCGGTCCAGGTTGCGGTCCGCAGACCAGCCTGGCGAAAGATGCTGTCGAGGAGCCGCACGACGGTGCTCTTCCCGCGGGAGCCGGCCACCGCGACCATCGGCAGGCCGCCCCCCGCGAGGATGGCGCGGCGCCACCCCGCGAAGTCGTCGGGGAGCGCCGTCACCACGGCCCGGGTGGGGCGCGTGGCCAGGTGGAGGCTCATGGGGTCACCCCGGGCCCCGGGGGCGGGACCCCGGGGCCGGACAGGCCGAGTGCCCGGAGGAGGTCCGGGAGGATGGCCCGATAGGCGCGGGCGCGGTGGCTGACGGCGTCCTTCTCGGCCGGTCGGAGCTCGGCCATAGTCCGCCCGTCCGGAGGGGGGAGACGGAAGACGGGGTCGTAGCCGAACCCGTGGCTTCCCGACGGCGCCTCGGCGATCGTGCCGTGGCAGGTACCCTCGGTCGTTGCCAGCAGGGCGGTCGGTCGCGCCAGTGCGACCGCGCAGCGGAACTTCGCCGTTCGCCGCGCCAGTGGGATGTCTCGCATGGCGCTGAGCAGCTTCTCCCGGTTCTGGTCGTCGCGGGCCATCTCGCCCGCGTAGCGAGCCGAGCGCAGGCCCGGCGCACCGCCGAGGGCATCCACCTCGAGACCCGAGTCGTCGCCGATCGCCAGCAGTCCGGACTGGGACGCCGCGGCAGTCGCCTTGACGCGGGCATTCTCTGCAAAGGACGTGCCGAGTTCCGGCGGGAGGGCGACCCCGACGTCGGCCAGGGTCAACACGGTGACCTCGTCCGCGGGGAGCATCCGGAGGAACTCGGCGGCCTTGCCCGGGTTAGTCGTCGCGACGAGCAGGGTCGGGCGGGGGGAGGACGGTCGTGCAGGCATGCTCGGAGCCTCCGTCGAGCGAGGCGGTCCGCTCGCTGGGCAGGTTGAAGGTCTGCTCGGCGGTCGCGGTGGTGACCCTGGCGACCGCGTCGACGGGTAGCCCACGGAGCCCGGCGAGCCGGGCGGCGATCCGAGGGACGTTCGCTGGGACGTTCCGCCGGTCCCTGGTGCCCGACGGCACGAGGTAGGGGGAGTCGGTCTCGAGCACGAGTCGCTCGAGCGGATACCGGGCGATGATCGCGCGCAGGGGCTCGTTGCTGGCGCGTGTCATCAGGCCCCCGACCCCCAGGATCCACCCTCGCTCCTCAGCGAGACCGGCCAGGAGATCGGTCCCGTCGAAGCTGTGGAGCACGGCGAGCAGACCAACCGGGGCGTCGCCGAGGATCGCCGCGCAGTCCTCCTCCGCCGCTCGCTGGTGGATGACCACGGGCAGCCGGAGCCGGATCGCGAGGTCCAGCTGAGCCTCCATCGCGCGGCGCTGCACCTGGGGACTGGGCCCATCCCGAAAGTAGTCGAGGCCGATCTCACCGACGGCGACCGCGCCCACGACGGTGATCCGCGCCTCCAGCCGCGGGATCAGGTCGGCGTCGAACTCGTCCGCGTGCTGGGGATGGAGCCCGAGCGCCACGCTGACACCGGGGTGACCCGCGGCGAGCGCGGCCGAGGTCTCCCAGCGGACGGGACGGTACCCGATGTTGACGACGCGGGTAACGCCCACCTCCGCCGCCCGCGCCAGCACCGCGGACCGGTCGCCGTCGAAGGACTCGTCGTCCAGGTGGGCGTGGGTATCGACGAGTGACAGACTCGACGCGGCCACGGCCGCGTCCCCGGTGGTCACAGGCGTCGTGCGGTGGTCATAGGTCTCGTCCCTCGCGTCTCCCCGGTCCGGCCCTCCACCTACTTGACGGTCACGCTCTTGGCCAGGTTCCGCGGCTTGTCCGGATCGTTCCCGCGCAGCAGGGCCAGATGGTAGCCGAGCATCTGCGCCGGCAGCGCGTTGACGATGGGCGCGGCGTCCGCCACGTCGGGTGTCGACAGGTGAACATCGAAGACCGGGTCCGGGGTCGGGCCGATCCCGATGATGTGGCCACCGCGGCTCTTCAGCTCCATGGCGCCCGACAGGATGTCCGCCCGGGTCTCGTCGTTTGGCGCGTAGACGACGCACGGTGTGCCTGGCTGGACGAGCGCGATCACGCCGTGCTTGAGCTCGCCGCCGGCGAAGCCTTCGGCGTGGACGTAGCTGACCTCCTTGATCTTCAGCGCCGCCTCGAGGGCGGTCGGGTACGCCAGGCCCCGACCGATCACGAACAGGTGGTTGGCGTGCTGGACATCCCGGGCAACGTTGCGAACGCCGTCAACCCAGCCCTCGTCGAGCATCTCGCGGAGCCCGGCCGCGGCGGCCTGGACGAGCTCCCGCCCCCGCTCGGGGGTGTCCGCGAGGTGGTGGGCGGCGAGGAGGAGCGCGGCGACCTTGGCGGTGTAGGCCTTGGTCGAGAGGACGCACTGCTCGGGGCCGGCACCGAGGTGGACACGGAGGTCGACCATCCGGTCGAGGGTCGACCGGGCCGCGTTGACCAGCGCGCCGAGGCGGCTTCCCTGGCGGCGGGCCGCGAGCATCGCCTCGATCACGTCGGCGGTCTCGCCGCTCTGGGAGAGGGCGACGACCAGGCTCCCCGGCGCGAGGAAGTGCTCGTGGTACTTGAACTCGGACCCGACCACGAAGTTGACGTGGTGGCGGGCGATCCGGCTGAAGAGATACGCCCCGGTCAGCGCCGCGTAGGAGGCGGTGCCGCAGCCGACGAGGAAGGTGCCGTTCGCGCCCCCGATCGCTCGCGCGAGCGCCCCGATCTGGTCGCCGCCGTCGCGCAGGAGGCGATCGAGGACGGCCGGCTGCTCGGCCATCTCCTTCGCCATGAAGTGGGGGTAGCCGCCGAGGGATGCGTCCCCGGCGTCGATCTCGAGGGGCACGAACTCGGCCGGCAGCTCGGTCATCGTGCGGCGGTCGAACAGGGTCAGGCCGCCGTGGGCGAGTCGGACCAGGTGATGGTCGTCCAGGTACAGCACGCGGTCGGCGTGGCCGGCGAGGGCGATCGCGTCCGAGGCGACGGTCAGGCCCGACGGGCCCGACCCGACGACCAGCGGCGACACCGTCTTCGCCGCGACCAGCTCCCGGGTCTCGATGTCCATCGCGATCACGGCATTCAGGCCGTCGAGACGGGCGAAGACCGCGGCCAGGGCGGGGGCTAGGGCGCGACCCGCGTCGACCTCGGCCTCCAGCAGGTGGGCGATCACCTCGCTGTCCGTCTCCGAGGCGAAGGCGTGGTCGGAGGCGACGAGGCCGTCGCGGAGGGGGCGGAAGTTCTCGACGATCCCGTTGTGGATGATCGCGACGCGGCCGTTGGGCCCGACGTGCGGGTGGGCGTTGGGGCGCGTCACGCCGCCGTGGGTCGCCCACCGCGTGTGCCCGAAGCCGATGTCGGTGTCGGCGAAGTCGACCGCCGCCCCGCCGATCTTGCCGGTCTGCTTCTCGACGGCGATCGACGCGCCGTCGCCGACGGCGACGCCCCAGGAGTCGTAGCCGCGGTACTCGAGGAGGCGGAGCGCGTCGAGGACCGCCCCCCCGACGTTCGCGGGCTGGCCGACATAACCGAAGATTCCACACATGAGGTTACGGTCTCCCCTTGGCGCGCCCGATCCGGAGGATGGGGATGCGGGCAACGCCGAGCGTGCGCGGTGGCAGCCGGCCGCGCGTGCCCGAGCGAGGGCACGTCGGCCGGCGACGACCGCTCGTCGACGCGTCGGCGGGGCGCGATGGCGATGGCGCGATGGCGCAGGAGAAGACCCGATCGGCCAGGGTGAGGGGAAGAAGTCTCGATTCGCACGCCGACCCGCGTTTTGTCCGGTGGGTCGCCCCACCGCTTTGTCGGGGTCGTCACGACCGTGCCAGCCGGGGAGCCACCCGCCGAAGAGGTTCGATCGGCTCCCGCCTCGTCGACTCGCGGCCTCCGCGCGAGTCCCGGCGCTACGTCGTCCCGGCCGTTGACCCGGCCGCCCGTCGTCGATCTTCGCCTGCCGTCCGGTGCCTCGGCGCCGCTCGGCCCCGGCCCCCGGAGGGCCGACGCCGGGTGCCTCGCGTTCCCGTCGCGCCAGTCTAGGGCGTCGCGGCGGCGGCGGCAACCGGGTCGACTATACTCAGTGGGACGAGGGAACGCCGTGTCCGTACGCGGGGCACGGGCGCTCGCGAGGGGGCCATCCCGGTGATCGGGCGGTACACACGGCCGGCGATGGGGCGGGTCTGGTCGGACGACCGGAAGGTCGCCGCGTGGCTCGCCGTCGAGATCGCCGTCTCCGAGGCGTGGCACCGGCGGGGCCGGGTTCCGGACTGGGCCATCGCCGCCATCCGCGGCGCGTCGTGCGATCTCGAGCGGATGCGGGCGATCGAGGCCGAGACCGACCACGACGTGATCGCCTTTCTCCGCGCCACCGGGGAGTCGGTCGGCGCGGCCGCCCGGTTCGTCCACCTCGGTCTGACCAGCTCGGATGTCGTCGATACCGGCCTCGGCATCCAGGTGACCGAGGCCGGCGCCCTGCTCGACACGGGGCTCGCCCGGCTGGTGGAGGTGGTGGGGGCGCAGGCGGTCCGCCACCGGCGGACGGTGATGGTCGGTCGGACCCACGGCGTCCACGCCGAGCCGACGACCTTCGGCCTGAAGCTCGCGGTCTGGTACGACGAGCTCCGCCGGCATCGGCGGCGGCTTGACCTCGCGCGTCAGGACATGCGGGTAGGCAAGGTCTCCGGCGCGGTCGGCACCCACGCCCACGTCCCGCCCGACCTCGAAGACGAGGTCTGCGCGGCTCTGGGGCTCTCGGCGGCGCCGGCCTCCACCCAGGTCGTCCAGCGTGACCGGCACGCCTTCTTCCTGACCACTGTCGCGGGGATCGGCGCGACGCTCGAGAAGATCGCCACCGAGGTGCGCCACCTCGCGCGGACTGAGGTCCGGGAAGCCGAGGAGCCGTTCGGCGAGGGGAACCAGGGCTCGTCGGCGATGCCCCATAAGCGCAACCCGCACGAGT
Organism: uncultured Thermomicrobiales bacterium; assembly: GCA_902806335.1. Classification (GTDB taxonomy): domain Bacteria; phylum Chloroflexota; class Chloroflexia; order Thermomicrobiales; family UBA6265; genus CADCWG01. Next base: position 14,795 of record CADCWG010000086.1, read on the forward strand.
CGGAGCGGGTCGCCGGCCTCGCCCGCCTCCTGCGCGGCTACGCCGTGGTCGGGTTGGAGGACGTGGCGCTCTGGCACGAGCGCGACATCAGCCACAGCTCGGCCGAGCGGGTCGTCTTTCCCGACGCCTGCATCGTGCTCGACTACCTGCTCGACCTGGTCGCCGACCTCGTCGAGCACCTCGTCGTGTACCCCGACCGGATGCGGGCCAACCTGGACCTTACCGGTGGCCTCATCTACTCCCAGCGCGTCCTGCTCGCCCTGGTTGAAGCGGGGATGGACCGGCAGGAGGCCTACAAGCTGGTCCAGCGGCACGCCCTCGCCGCGTGGGACGGCGGCCCGCCATTCCAGGAGGCGCTCTCGCTCGACCCGGCGGTCACGTCCCGGGTCTCGCCGGCCGACCTCGGCGGCCTCTTCGACCCGGCCGACCAGCTCCGCCACGTCGACGCGGTCTTCGCCCGCCTGGGACTGATGCCCGACCATACCGACCCCGACACGGACCGCTGGGTGGCGGGGTCGCCGGTCGAGAAGACGGTGGTGCCGGCATGACCGCCTCGCTGGCGTCGGTCGAGTGGGACTTTGACCTGCCGGGCGTGCCGCGATTCCGCCGCGGTAAGGTGCGCGAGACGTTCGACCTCGGCGACCGCCTGCTGATGGTCGCAACCGACCGGGTCTCGGCCTTCGACGTGGTGCTCCCGACGCGGATCCCCGGCAAGGGCCGGATCCTCAACGCGCTGACGACGTTCTGGCTCCACGAGACGCGGGGGTTGGTGCCGAACCACCTGATCGGGACCGATCTTGACGAGATGGCCGCGGGCGGGGCCCTGCCGGAAGCGGTCCACGCCGCCGGAGAGATGCTCGCGGGACGGGTGATGGTGGTCCAGAAGGCGGCCCGCATCGACGTCGAGTGCGTCGTCCGTGGCTACCTGGCCGGGTCGGCCTGGGCCGAGTACCAGCGCGACGGCGTCGTGGCCGGCGAGCGCCTGGCCGAGGGGCTGCGCCAGGGCGACCGGCTGCCGGCGCCGCTCTTCTCGCCCGCGATGAAGGTCGACGACGGCCACGACGTCAACGTGGCCCCGGCCGACGTCGCGGACCTGGTCGGCGGTGCCCTCGCGCGGCGCCTGGAAGAAGCGAGTCGCGACCTCTACGAGGCGGCGGCGGCACACGCCCTCGCGCGGGGGATCATCCTCGCCGACACCAAGTTCGAGTTCGGGCTCGTCGAGGGGCAGCTCATCCTGATCGACGAGGTGCTCACGCCCGACTCGTCCCGCTTCTGGGAGGCCTCCGCCTGGGCTCCGGGCGCGGAGCAGCCGAGCTTCGACAAGCAGTACGTCCGCGACTGGCTCGCGGCGAGCGACTGGAACCGCCAGCCGCCGGGACCAACGCTGCCGCCCGACGTCGTGGCGGGCACCCTCCAGCGCTACGAAGAAGCGCAACGACGCCTGATGGGGCCGCCGCTGGCCGAGATGAGTGCCCGGGCGGCGGCCGAGGGGCTCGACGGAGGAGGGGTGCTCGGTGACTGAGCCCGGCGTGGGAAGCGGTGACGGATCGGTGCTGGCTGAGCCCGAGCGGACCTGGGTCGCGGACGTGGTCGTGCTGCCGAAGCCCGGCGTGAACGACCCCCAGGGGGAGGCCATCCACGGCGGGCTCGCCAGCCTGGGCTACGCCGACGTCCGCCGGGTGCGCTCGGGCCGCTTCTTCCGAGTCGCCGTCGCGGCCCCAGACGTCCACAGCGCTCGGGTGTCGGTGGTCGCGATGTGCGACCAACTGCTCGCCAACCCGGTGATCGAGGCGTACCGCGTGGCCAACATCGCGGAAGGTGACCTCGAGGCGGCGGTCGGGCTCGACGACGTCGGTGGTGGGTCGTGAGCGGCGGGGTCGGGGTCATCACCTTCCCGGGCAGCAACGGCGATGTTGACGCGCTGCACGCGCTGCGCGACGACATCGGGGTGCCGGCGCGGCTGGTCGACCACCGCGAGACGGACCTCGCCGGCTTCGGTGCCCTGGTGCTGCCGGGAGGGTTCTCCTACGGGGACTACCTGCGCTCGGGCGCGATCGCCCGCTTCGCCCCGGTCGTCGAGCCGCTGCGGGCGTTCGCCGCCCGAGGTGGCCCGGTGCTCGGGATCTGCAACGGGTTCCAGGTCCTGACCGAGGCGCACCTCCTGCCGGGTGCGCTGCTCCGCAACCGGACCCTGCGGTTCCACTGCCACTGGACCCACGTACGCGTCGAGACGGCGGCCACGCCCTGGACGGCCGACCTGGACGAGGGGGACGTGCTCCGCCTGCCGGTGGCCCACGGCGACGGTGCCTACTACGCCGACGACGAGACGGTGGCGCGGCTCGAGGCCGAGGGCCGGGTGGTGGCGCGCTACTGCGACGCCGAAGGGCGGGTCGGCGGCGAGGCGAACGCGAACGGCTCGGTGGCGGCGATCGCCGGTGTCGCCAGTCCCGGCGGCAATGTGGTCGGACTGATGCCCCACCCGGAACGGGCGACCGACCCGCTCCTCGGCGGCGACGACGGGCTGAGAATGCTGCGCGCGGCGCTGACGATGGTCGCCGCGCAGGTCTGATCGCGGTCCGCGGGCATGGCGAGATCTTGGTCCTCCCGCGGTCCCGCCGGCCCATTCTGCTCTTCCCAGAGAACGTCACCCAGCAGAGCCGCACACAGTCGCCCGCGGGCGGAGGAAGGACAGGTCGGGTGGCGATCGCCCCAGGTGCCTGGCGCGAGGTTGCGCTCAGCGACGCGGAGTACGAGCGCATCCTGGGTCTCCTCGGCCGCGAGCCGACGCCGGTCGAGCTCGGGATGTTCGGCGCGATGTGGAGCGAGCACTGCGGCTACAAGCACTCGCGGCCGCTCCTCAAGACGCTGCCGACCGAGGCGCCCTGGGTCCTCGAGGGGCCAGGCGAGAACGCCGGCGCCGTCGACGTCGGCGACGGTCTGGCGGTCGTCTTCAAGGTCGAGTCGCACAACCACCCGAGCGCCGTCGAGCCGTACGAGGGGGCCGCGACGGGCGTCGGTGGGATCGTGCGCGACATCTTCACGATGGGCGCCAGGCCGGTCGCCCTGCTCGACTCCCTCCGCTTCGGGCCGCTCGAGCTCGCGCGCAATCGCTACCTCTTCGACAACGTGGTCGGCGGCATCGGCGGCTACGGCAACTGCCTGGGTATCCCGACGGTCGGCGGCGAGGTCTTCTTCGACCGCTCCTTCAACGGCAACCCGCTGGTCAACGCGATGTGCGTCGGCGTCGCCCCTCACGACCGGCTGACGCGGGCGGGCGCGAGCGGAGTCGGCAACCTCCTGATGCTGATCGGCGCCGACACCGGGCGCGACGGGCTCCACGGCGCGACGTTCGCGTCGGTCGACGACCCGGAGTCGTCCCACCGCGGCGTCGTCCAGGTCGGCAACCCTTTCCTCGAGAAACTCCTGCTTGAGGCCTGCCTCGAACTGCTCGAGGGCGACGGCGTCGTCGCGATGCAGGACCTCGGCGCGGCCGGCTTGACCAGCTCGACGGTCGAGTGCGCCAGCCGAGGCGGCGTCGGCGCGGAGATCGATGTCGACCGGGTGCCGCGCCGCGAGTCCGGCATGACGCCCTACGAGGTGATGCTGAGCGAGAGCCAGGAGCGGATGCTGCTGGTGGTGCGGCCCGAGGGCGAAGGCCGGGTTCGTGACGTGGTGCGGCGCTGGTCGCTGCACGCCGACGTGATCGGACACGTCACGGACGACGGCATGGTCCGGGTCCGCGACGGCGAGGCGGTGGTGGCCGAGGTTCCGGCCGAACTCTTCACCGACGCCTGCCCGACCTACGTGCGGGATGCCGCCGAGCCCGCGGAGGCGGCGGAGCGGCGGCGCTTCGACCCGTCGACCCTGTCCGACCTGACCGAGGACGACGAGGCGCCGGGCTCTGTCGGGGCGGCGCTGCTCGTGCTCCTCGCGTCGCCGAACGTCGCCAGTCGACGGCCCGTCTACGGTCGGTACGACCACACCATCCAGACCAGCACCGTCGTGCCGCCTGGCGCCGGCGATGCGGCGGTCGTGCGGCTTCGCGGTACCCGCCGGGGCATCGCGACGGCGATCGACTGCAACAGCCGGTGGTGCGGCCTCGATCCCGAGCTGGGTGCCCGCCACGCCGTCGCCGAGGCCTGTCGGAACGTCGCCTGCGCCGGCGGCCGACCGCTCGCGGCGACCAACTGCCTCAACTTTGGCAACCCCGAGCGCCCTGCCGGGTATTTCCAGCTCAGCCGGGCGGTCGCCGGGATGGGCGCCGCCTGCCGGGCGCTCGGCGTGCCGGTGGTGAGCGGCAACGTCAGCCTCTACAACGAGACGGCCGAGTCGGCGGTCCTGCCGACGCCGACGGTCGGCGTCGTGGGGGTCCTGGACGACGTGACCCGCCACGCGACGATGGCCTGGCGGGAAGGCGACGCGGTCCTCCTCCTCGGGTCTGGGGTGCCCCAGCTGGGGGGGAGCGAGTACCTGGCCCAGGGGCACGACCGGGTGGCCGGTTCCCCGCCGCCGCTCGACCTGGACGCCGAGCTGGCGCTTCAGAAGCTGGTCCAGGGCGCGGTCGCCGACGGTCTCCTGCGGACGGCACACGACTGCGGGCAGGGTGGTCTGGCGGTCGCGCTGGCGGAGATGGCGATCGTCTCGAGCGTCGGCTGTGTCGTTGGAGAGGCGCCGCCGCCCGGAGCGACGGGGCGGACCGACGAGCGGTGGTTGGGAGAGGCGGCCACGCGGGTGGTCGTCGCCCTTTCGGAGGCGGACGTGCCAGCGCTGGCGGCCCGTTGCGAGGCGGCCGGGGTCGCTTCCCATCGCCTCGGGCGGGCCGGTGGCGATCGCCTGAACCTGGCCGGCGCGAGCATCGCCGTCGACGCGGCGCGGGGGGCATGGGCGACCGTGCTCGGACCGATCGACGGGTAGCCCTGTGCTGTCGCGGTGCTCTCGCTATGACCCGGGTCGCCGGCCCGGTGAACGTACACTCGGCTGTGCTATCCTTTGGGAAGCGAGCGCCGCAGTGCCAGCCGGGGGGCGACCGACGCGATGTGGGACGACAAGCCGCACGAGGAGTGCGGCGTCTTCGGGGTCTACGCGCCCGGCGAGGACGTAGCCCGACTCACGTTCTTTGGCCTCTACGCGCTGCAGCACCGCGGGCAGGAGAGCGCCGGGATCGCGACCAGCGACGGCCACAGGATCGCCCTGCGGACCCGTCTCGGTCTGGTCAGCCAGGCCTTCGCCGAGGACGACCTCGAGGCACTGGGTGGGCACATCGCCGTTGGCCACGCCCGCTACTCGACCGCCGGCTCCAACCGGGCATGCAACGCCGGGCCGATCCGGGTCGAGAGCGACCTGGGGCCGATCACGGTTGCCCACAACGGCAACCTGACCAACGCGCTGGCCCTGCGCGACGAGCTCGAGGCGCGCGGCGAGCGCTTCGAGACGACGACGGACAGCGAGGTGCTCGCGCGCCTGGTCGCCCGCTCGCCGGGCGGCGACATCGTCGCGAAGCTGCGCCGGGCGATGGTCCGCATGATCGGCGCGTACAGCCTGGCGGTCCTCACGAAGGACGGATTGCTCGCGGTCCGCGATCCGCTCGGGGTGCGTCCGCTCTGCGTCGGGCGCCTTCACGAGCACTGGGTGATCGCCTCGGAGAGCTGCGCCCTGGCGACCATCGGCGCCACGTTCGAGCGCGAGGTCGAGCCCGGCGAGATCGTCGAGATCGACGCGGACGGCCTGCGGTCGCACGGGGTGGCGCCGGGCAACGGGCGCCACGCGATGTGCCTCTTCGAGCTGATCTACTTCGCCCGACCGGACAGCCTGATCCAGGGGCAGCGGCTCCACCTCGTTCGCCAGCGGATGGGCGAGCGGCTCGCCGCCGAGGCCCCGGCGGACGCCGACCTGGTTGTCGGGCTCCCCGACTCGGCGGTGCCCGCGGCGATCGGCTACGCCCGGGCGGCGGGCCTTCCCTACTCCGAGGCCCTGATCAAGAACCGCTACATCGGGCGCACGTTCATCCAGCCCGACCAGCGGCTGCGCGAGACCGGGGTCTCGCTCAAGTTCAACGCGCTGCCGGAGGTGCTCGAGGGCAAGCGCGTCGTGCTCGTCGACGACACCATCGTCCGTGGCACCACCAGCGGCCCGGTCGTCCAACTCCTCCGCAACGCGGGGGCGAGCGAGGTCCACATGCGGGTCCACGCGCCGCCGATGATGTGGCCATGCTACCTCGGAGTTGACCTGGCCCGGCGGGAGGAGCTGATCGCGGCCCGGCTCAGCGTGCCGGAGATCGGCCGCCACATCGGCGCCGACAGCATCGGCTACCTGTCCCTCGACGGCCTGATCGAGGCCATCGGTCTCGGCGGGAACGGCTTCTGCACCGGCTGCCTCACGGGCGACTACCCGGTCCCCGTCCAGCTGGGGATGGAGAAGCTGCTGCTGGAGCGGGTCTAGGGGAGGGGCCGGCCTGGCTGGCCGACGGTGCGGACGGTGACCGGCGTGGGCTTGTAGACTCCGGTTCGGCGGGGCGCGGCGGCGCGGCGCGCCCCGAACGCGTTCGACGGTGGGGGAGGGTCGATGACGGAGGTGCTTGGGCACCAGGTCGCCGGGGAGCCGGGGGCGGAGGACCGGCGAACGCCGCTCCACGATCGCCATGTCGCGCTCGGTGCCCGCCTGATCCCCTTCGCCGGCTGGGTGATGCCCGTCCAGTACGGCGGGATCCTGGCCGAGCACCGCGCCGTGCGCTTGGCGGCCGGACTCTTCGACCTCGGCCACATGGGCCAGGTCGACGTCCGAGGGGCGGACGCGCTGCCGTTCCTCCAGGCCGTGACGACGAACGACGTGGCGGCCCTCGAACCCTGGCAGGCCCAGTACTCGCTCCTCCCGAACGAGCGCGGTGGCGTGATCGACGACATCATCGTCTACCGCCGCGACGAGGGCGACGGCTACATGGTGGTCGTCAACGCGTCCAACGCGGCGAAGGATGTCGCCTGGCTCCACGCTCAGCGGGAGGCGCGGCCGGGGCTCGACGTTTCGGTCCGTGACGCGTCCGACGAGACCGGGATGGTGGCGATCCAGGGCCCGCGGGCCGAGGAGATCGTCGCTCGGCTGACCGATCTCGACCTCGCGGCGATCGGTCCCTTCGCCTGGGCTCGGGGCACCGTCGCGGGCATCCCCATGTGCCTTGCGCGCACCGGGTACACCGGCGAGGACGGGTTCGAGTTCTACCCGCCGATCGAGCGCGTCGGCGAGCTCTGGGATGCGCTGCTCGAGGCCGGTGCACCGGACGGCCTGGTCCCGGTCGGCCTCGGCGCCCGTGACACCCTCCGCCTGGAAGCGCGGATGCCCCTCTACGGGCAGGAACTGGGGGACGACATTTCCCCATTCGAGGCCGGACTCGGCTGGGCGGTCAAGCTCGACAAGGGCGACTTCGTCGGCCGGGAGCCGATGGCGGAGCTCAGGGCGCGTGGCGTGCCGCGAAAGACGGTCGGGTTCCGCCTCGTCGAGCGCGGCGGCGCTCCGCGGTCCCACTACCCGGTGCGAGCCGAGGGACGAGAGGTCGGGCACGTCACCAGCGGTGCCGTCTCGCCGACCCTCGGGGAGAACATCGGCCTGGCGCTCGTCGAAGCCGACGCCGCCGGGGTCGGTCGGCCCCTGGAAGTCATGGTCCGCGGCCGGCCGGTGCGGGCCGAGCAGATCAAGACACCCTTCTACCGGCGGCGGCGGAACGCCGCACCGCCAGCGTCGTAGCGCGGCGACGGGCGGCTGGGCGTCACGGCCGTAGCATGAGCGAGATCGCGGACGATCGTGGCCGGTGCCGGTGGCGGCGGCACGTCGGGGAGAGAGGGAGACGATGAGCTCGCCGCAGGACCTCCGCTACACCAGGACCCACGAGTGGGTGCGGATCGACGGCGACGTCGCGACGCTGGGGATCACCGACCACGCGCAGGAAGAGCTGGGTGATATCACTTTTCTCGAACTGCCGGAGGCCGGCGAGTCGCTGACGCAGGCGCAGCCGTTCGGCGTCGTCGAGTCGGTGAAGGCGGCGTCCGACGTCTACGCGCCCGTCGACGGTGAGGTCGTGGAGCGGAACGCCGATGTCGTGGACCAGCCGGAACTGGTCAACAGTTCCCCCTACGAGAAGGCATGGTTGGTCAAGGTCCGGTTGGCGGACCCGAGCCAGGTCGACGACCTGATGGACGCGGCGGCCTACGAGGCGTTCGCGGGCGAGGCGAGCCATTAGGCGCGCCCGCGGTGCCGCCGTGGCCGCGGCCGTGTTCTGACAGATGCAGTGTCCCGCGGGGCGGTGGCTCATCGCGGCGACGACGAGGAGAGGGACGGTCCCGCGATGATGTTCAACCCGCACACGCCCGCGGATCGGGCGGCCATGCTCGCAACCATCGGCGCCGACACGGTCGAGGACCTGTTCGCGCCGGTCGACGAGGCGGTCCGGTTCCCGACGCTCAACCTGCCGCCGGTTCTGACCGAGATGGAGGCGACGGAGCGGCTGGGCGAGCTGGCGGAGCGCAACCTCGCGCCGAAGGCCGGGTCCTCGTTCCTCGGTGCCGGCTCGTACCACCACTTCGTGCCCGCGACCGTCGGCCAGATCCTGGCCCGTGGCGAGTTCTACACCGCCTACACCCCCTACCAGCCCGAGGTGGCCCAGGGCACGCTCCAGGTGATCTACGAGTTCCAGAGCCTGGTCGCCGCGCTGCTCGGGATGGAGGTGGCGAACGCCTCGATCTACGACGGTGCCACGGCCCTCGCGGAGGGCGCGCTGATCGCCGTCTCCGCCTCCCGGAAGAAGAACCGGATCGTGGTCTCGGGCACGGTACACCCGGCCTACCGGGCGGTGCTGCGCACCTACCTCTCCGGGACCGGCGTTGAACTCGTGGAGCTCCCGGTGCCGACGACCGGGTTCGTCACCCAGCCGGAGGATTTCGCGCCCTACCTTGGGGACGGTCTCGCGGCGGTGGTCGTCCAGTACCCGAACTTCTTCGGCGGGATCGAGGACGTCCGGGCGATGGGCAAGGCGGCCCACGCGGCGGGTGGCTCGCTGGTGGTCAGCACCTATCCCGTGCCGCTGGGCCTGCTGACGTCTCCGGGCGAGCTCGGCGCCGACGTGGTGGCGGCCGAGGGTCAGGCGCTGGGTGTGGCGCAGAGCTTCGGCGGCCCGTACGTGGGGCTGCTCGCGACCCGGAAGCAGTTCGTGCGCCAGATGCCCGGTCGCCTCGCTGGGATGACCACCGACTCGGAAGGCAAGCGCGGCTTCGTGCTCACGCTGCAGACCCGGGAGCAGCACATCCGGCGCGAGAAGGCGACGAGCAACATCTGCACCAACCAGGGCCTGATGGCGACCGCGGCCACGGTCTACATGGCCAGCCTTGGCCCGCGAGGCTTCCGTGAGGTGGCGACGCGCTGCTACCAGAACGCGCACTATCTGGCGGACCGGCTGGCGGCGCTACCCGGCTTTGAGCTGGCGCTCGAGGTGCCGTTCTTCCACGAGTTCGTCGTGCGAACGCCCGAGCCGGTGGCCGCGATCAACGCTCGCCTGGTGGAGGCGGGGGTGATCGGCGGGTACGACCTGGCGGCGGTCGACCCGTCGCTCGAGCGGCATATGCTGATCTGCGCCACCGAGCTCAACGGCCGGGCGAGTGTAGATCGCCTGGTCGGGCTGCTCGCCGGGTAGCGGTCCCGGAGTCGCCGTCCCCGCAAGTGCGAGGCGGCGACCCTCCGGCGGGTTGGCCTTCGGACAACATATCCCACGAGTTCTGGTGTTTGGCCCCGGTTCGCTCCCGCCTCGGCGGGACGCTCAGGGGCGTCGCATTGCTATACTGGTGCGTCAACCCGCGAGGCGTTCCCAGCGAGCACGTCCGCTGCCGCTTGCCGCGCCGCGAGCACGAGGACGGACACCAGGGCGGAGCCAAGGGCCGTCGTGGCGCCGAGCCGCGACGACGGTGTCCGGCGCGACGGCTGTGTCCCGCGAGGGAGGACGTCCGCTGCGCCGCCGCCTCCTTGCGACGCCGTCTCAGGATCAGGATCGGGCGGCGGGCTCCGCTTCGCCGACCAAGGTGCGACGTGCCCAGCCGCGGACCGAGCAGTCAGAGCCGACCAGAGGTACCTGTGAGCAAGCCGATCGTCGCCATCGTCGGACGTCCCAACGTCGGGAAGTCCACGCTCTTCAACCGGCTGGTCGGCGAGCGCCGCGCCATCGTCGAGGACGAGCCGGGCACCACCCGCGACCGGGTCTACGGGTCCGCCGACTGGGCAGGGGCCGAGTTCACCGTCATCGACACCGGCGGACTCCAGGACGAGCGGGAGATCGCCGCCTCGGGACTGACCGAGATCGCGCGGTACACGCGGGACCAGGCCCGCAGCGCGATCGACGAGGCCGACGTCATCGTCTTCGTGGTCGACACCAAGACCGGGGTGACCTCCGGCGACCACGAGGTCAGTGACCTCCTGCGCCGTGCCCACAAGCCGACGGTGCTCGCCGCCAACAAGGCCGAGAGCGCGGAGCGCCGCGAGAGCGCGGTCGACTTCTACGAACTCGGCCTCGGCGACCCGATCGCCGTCTCCGCGTACCACGGCAGCGGGACCGGTGACCTGCTCGACCGCGTGGTGGAGGCGCTGCCGGAGGCTGAGGAGGAGCCGGAGACGGAGGGGCCGCGAATCGCGATCGTGGGGCGGCCCAACGTCGGCAAGAGCCGCCTCCTCAACGCCCTGATCGGGCAGGAGCGGGCGATCGTCTCCGACGTGCCGGGGACGACCCGCGACAGCTTAGACACCCAGATCGCCTGGGCCGGAAACCCGGTCACGCTGATCGATACCGCCGGCATTCGGCGGCGGGGGCGGGTCGAGCCGGGGATCGAGCGCTTCAGCGTGATCCGCTCGATGCGGGCGATCGACCGCGCCGACGTGGTGGTCCTGGTGATCGACGCGACGGAGCAGTTCACCGCGCAGGACCTCCACATCGCGGGCTACGTCGAGGACCAGAAGAAGGGGCTCGTCGTCGCCGTCAACAAGTGGGACCTCGTCGAGAAGGACGCCCACACCATGGACGAGTACCGGGAGCGGGCCCGGGTCGAGCTCGACTTCATGCCCTACGCGCCCCTCGTGTTCATCTCCGCCAAGTTCGGGCTGCGGGTGCAGCAGGTCCTCGAGACCGCGCTCCTCGTCGTCGCCGAGCGGGAGAAGCGCGTCCCGACCGCCGCGCTGAACAAGCTGCTCACGGAGGCGGTCGCGAAGCACCCGCCGGCGAGCAAGCCGGGCAAGTGGGTGAAGTTCTTCTACGCGACGCAGGTGACGACCGCGCCGCCGACGTTCGTCTTCTTCTGCAACGAGCCGCAGCAGATCCACTTCTCCTACAAGCGGTACCTGGAGAACGAGCTGCGGGAGCGGTTCAGCTTTACCGGCGTACCGCTCCGGATCAGCTTCCGTGGTCGGAGCGGTGACCTCTAGCGTGGCCGCGGGCATCGCCCTGGTCGTCGGCGCGTATGCGGTGGGGGCGATCCCGTGGGGTATCGTCCTCGGCCGCTGGCTGGCCGGCGTCGACCTCAGGGGACACGGCAGCGGCTCGACCGGCACCACCAACGCCCTGCGCGTACTCGGCCCGCGGATCTCGGCGTCGGTCTTCGTGCTCGATTTCCTGAAGGGCGTCGCGCCGGTCCTGATCGCCCGGTCGCTCGGCCTGGGCTGGTGGGTCGCCGCGCTGGGGGGCGTGGCCGCGGTCGCGGGTCACTGCTGGTCGCCCTACATCGGCTTCCGCGGCGGCAAGGGGATGGCGACCGGGGGAGGGGCCGCGGTCGCGATGTTCCCCTGGTTGGTCCTTGTCGGCGTCGCGATGCTGCTCGTCGTCGCGATCACCCGGTACGTCTCGCTGGCGAGTCTGACGGCCAGCGTGACCGGCCCGGCCGCGGCGATCCTCGCCGCCCTGCTCGGTCTGCTCGCCTGGGAGCCGGCGATCGCCACGGTGGCGATCGCCGGCATCATCGTCTGGCAGCACCGTGGGAACATCGCCCGGCTCCTCGCCGGGACAGAGCGCCGGTTCGGCGAACGCGTCACCCCGGTGGGCAAGTAGGGGCACGGCGTGTCACGCCGCCAGGACGGCGCGACGCTCCTCCGCGGACGGCACGCCAGGGGTAGGAGCCGAGGATGCCGCTGGGCACATTCCGCACGCGGCGCCCCCACCGCGACTAGCGGTCGGCGTAGCCGTCCGGTCGGGAGCGGTGCCACGCCCAGGCGCTGGTCACCATGTCGTCGAGGGTCGACCGGGACGGCTCCCACCCGAGCACCTCGCGCGCGCGGCTCGCGTCGGCGACCAGTGCCGGCGGGTCGCCGGCTCGGCGCGGACCGTAGCTCACGGGCAGGGTCTGACCCGTGACGCGCTCCACCGCTTCGATCACCTGCCGGACCGAGAACCCGTCCCGGGTCCCGAGGTTGATCGCCCCGAGCGGCGCGTCGCCCGTCGAGAGCCGCGTCAGCGCGGCGATATGGGCGTCGACCAGATCCAGGACGTGGACGTAGTCGCGGATCGCCGTCCCGTCCTCGGTCGGGTAGTCGGTGCCGAAGACGGAGAATTGCTCGCGCTTGCCGAGCAGGGTCAGCAGCGCGACCGGGATGACGTGGGTCTCCGGGGCGTGGTCCTCGCCGCGAGTCGAGGAGGCACCGGCGACGTTGAAGTAGCGGAGACAGGCGTACTTCAACCCCCAGGCCTGGGCGTGCCACGGCAGCATCTGCTCGACCATGAGTTTGCTGCGCCCGTACGGGTTGATGGGATCGGTCGCCGCGTCCTCGCGAATCGGCAGGGACGCCGGCATCCCGTAGACGGCGGCGGTCGACGAGAAGACGAGGCGATCGACGCCGGCTAGGCGCATCGCCTCAATCAGGTTGTGGCCGCCGCCGACGTTGACCCCGAAGTAGTCGCCGGGCTTCTCGACCGACTCGCCGACGAGGGTCAGCGCGGCGAAGTGGAGCACCGCCTCGACCCTGGACTCGGACACCACCGCGCGCAGCCGGTCGGCGTCACGGAGGTCGCCCTCGACCAGTTCCGCGCCCTCGGGGACGGCGCCGCGATGGCCGTTGATCAGGCTGTCGAGCACGACCGGCTCGTGCCCCTCCCCGAGCAGCCGCTCGGTCGCGACGCTTCCGATGTAGCCCGCTCCCCCGGTCACCAGTACCCGCATGGTTCCGTCGCCCCCCGGTTCACCTGGCCGACCCAGACACCCTGCCCGGAAGGGGGTGGGGCCGACCCGATGGTACACTAGCCGCCGGATTATCCCACCGCCGCGAGGCGGCTCGAGCCCGGTGGACGCCGCTCTCGCCCATCACGGCAAGCGCTTCCGCGCCGCGTAGTCCGCTCTCGAGACTACCCCGCGGGCGGCGCCACTCGCGCCGTGCTGGTGGTGTCGGAGCCCGGACCTGGCGGTCTGTTCTCGCGGTCATCGGTGGCGGGCGATGTTTCGGCAGCGGCGTGGGGCGTGGACACCGCCTCCGTCGCGGCGTCGCGCCCCCGCGTCTCCCTCGACACGGCACGGCGCCGCCCCTCCGCCCGATCTCTCCCCGGAGCGATGCCAGTGTCGGTCTGCCGCCCGGATCGCTGCCGTAGCCGCCGGCGCGGGCGTGGACGCCGCCGCTTGTCCCACCCGGTCCCGGAGGGATAGCAGTGAGCCATGCGCTGACCGCGGCGGTGGTGTTCATCACGACCGCCGCGGTGTCGTCGCTGCTCGTCTCCAAGGCGATCGTGCTCTCCCGGCACCTCGGACTGGTCGACCGTCCCGGCCCGCGGCGGGCCCACCAGGTGCCGATGCCGCGAGGCGGCGGCCTGGCGATCTATCTCGCCTTCGCGGTCGGCGTGGCGCTGACGTTCTCACTCGACGTCGAACGGATCGGGACGGAGACCGAGCGCCTGCTGCTCCTGCTCGCGGCCGGCGGGATGCTGGCGGGCACCATGGTCTACGATGACGCGCTGGGACTGTCGCCAAGGGTGAAGCTCGCCTGGCAGTTCGGCGCCGCGGCGCTGGTCGTGATGCCGCGGCTCCGTGGTGCCGGGCACGGGATCGTGATCGAGCAGTTCAACGCGCCGGTCGGCGGCGACGTCGTGGTCCTGCCGCTGGCCGTCGCCCTCGCGTTCACGGTGTTCTGGATCGTCGGGATGGCCAACGCGCTCAACCTGGTCGACGGCCTCGACGGATTGGCGGCGACCGTGACGCTCGTCGCCTGCGCCGTGCTCTTCGCGCACACCTACTTCCGACCGGAGGGCGACCCGCAGTTCACGATCTCGCTGCTCCCGCTCGCCCTCGGCGGCGCGGTGGTGGGCTTTCTCCGCTACAACTGGCACCCGGCGAAGATCATCATGGGCGACTCCGGGGCCTACTTCCTCGGCTTCGCGCTGGCCGTGATCGCGATCATCGGCGGCGCCAAGATCGCGACCGCGTCGCTGGCCCTCGGCTTGCCGATCCTCGACGTCGCCTGGCTGATCGCCTACCGGTCGTTCCACGGGCGGTCGCCGGTGTCCGCCGACCGCGGCCACCTCCACCACCGACTCGTCGACGCCGGGCTCAGTCCCGCCCAGGTCGCCGCCTACGTGGGCGGGATCTCGGCGGTGTTCGGTGGGCTGGCTCTGGTTCTACCCAGTCGGGAACTGAAGCTCGTGGCGCTGGCGCTGACCGGCGTGGTCCTCCTGGGGACCGTCGCGGTGCTGGCATGGCGTGACCGACGGCGGGGAGGGCAGGGGGCGGCGGTCCGACCCGGGATCGTTGGACCGCCGAAGTAGCGGCGGCGGTCATCACGGACAGCCGGACAGTCCGCTCGGCTCCTGATCTCCTACTGCAGGAGAAGGTCGAAGCGGGGCTCATCGTCCCCGGACGAGCGGCGATCGGCGACGCCGACCATGCCGCCGACGAGGTGGACGACGTGGTCGCTGAGCAGCCCGCCGACCACGGCGCCGGCGACGCCGCCGACCGCGGTCCCGAGCAGGAACGGCACGACCCCGCCGCGCCCCGCGGTTCGAACCGCCGTGCCTACGGCCGCGGTCGCACCGGCTTGAGATCCTGGTCGGTTGAGGGTGGCTCGGGTGGCAACGCTCGGACCCATCGTGTTCCGTCTCCTGCGATCAGTGGCCGGGCGACGGCGATGTCGCGCGGTGGTCGGCTGCCGTGCGCGGGGCGAGGGGGCGCCTGCGGGACACCGGGGCGTGCGACCCGACGGGGCTACTGGATCGCGAGCAGGGTCGGCGCTTCCGACCAGAGTTCTTCCAGGCGATAGAACGCGCGCTGGTCGACGTCCAGGATGTGGACGATCACGTCGCCGTAGTCGAGCAGGGTCCACCCGGACTGGGCGTCGCCTTCGGTGCGGAGGGGACGGGAGCCCTGCTCGGCCATCTGCTCAAGCACGTCCCCGGCGATGGCGCGCAGCTGCCGCTCGTTGGCGCCGGAGCAGATGACGAAGAAGTCGGCGACCGGAGAGATCCGATGAAGGTCGAGGACCAGGGTGTCCGAGGCCGGAGTCTCGACGATGACGTCGGCGATCCGGATCGCGAGCTCGCGATTCGCCTGGACGGCCGGGTCCAACGGGGCGGACGGATCCTCGTCCAGGGACTCCTCGTCTCCCGCGCCATCCTCGGTCAGTGCCAGGTCGTCGGCGGCGAGGTCTTCGGCCGCAAGGTCATCGACGGCGAAGTCGTCCTGATCGCCGTCGGGGTCGAGTCTGAGGGCGTCGCGTTCGGCGTCGATGCGGGACCTCCTCGTCCTTGGCCAACGGCGCCGCGGGTGGGCCCGGCAGGGTTCGAACCTGCGACCCTGGGGTTATGAGCCCCGTGCTCTGCCACTGAGCTACAGGCCCCGGGCGAACCTTGGTCCCGGGCCAACGGTCCCCGGGGCGGTGGCGCTCCCTCCGATTCTAGACGACCTCAGGCTCGCCCAACAATGGGCCGAGACGCCGCGCGGGTCGATCGCAGGGTCGGCCCAGGTTGGCCAGGGTCGGCCCGCGATGGGAGAGCCTGGTGCCTCACGTGGGGGCTAGCATCCGCGGCGCCCGGACCCGGAGGAGATGGATCCCGATCGCCGCGGCGAGCAGGGCGAGCCCGAGCAGGTCCTGCATCGCGCCGGTGTAGAAGAGCAGACCGGCCGCCGGCAGGAGGAGCGCCCGCTCGACGAGGTTCGCCTCCCGCAGCAGTTGGCCGCCCACACCCGCGACCAGCGCGACGATCGCCAGCGCCGCCGTGGTGGTCGCGAGCAGGATCCCGCCGAGGTCGCCAATGGCCAGCAGTTCCGTCCCCGAGTCCCGGTCGAGCGTGAACATAAACGGCACGATGAAGGCGGGCAGCGTGTACTTCCAGGTCACGAGCATCGTCTTGAATGGGTTGCCGCCGGTGATCGCCGCGGCGGCGAAGGGCGAGAGCGCGGTCGGCGGCGAGACCTCGGAGAGGACCGCGTAGTAGAAGATGAACATGTGCGCGGCCACGTCCGGCACGCCGCGGTCGATCAGGGCGGGGGCGGTGACGGCCGCCGCGATGATGTAGGAAGCGGTCACCGGCACCGCCAGCCCGAGCACCCAGACGGCGAGCGCGGTGAAGACCACGGTCAGGAAGAGGCGACCGCCCGCAAGGTCGACGATCAGGTCGGACATGGTCAGACCGAGTCCGGTGAGGGTGAAGACGCCGACGATGATCCCCGCCACGGCGGTGGTGGCAGCCACGGAGAGGGTGCCGTTGGTCCCGGCCTCGAGCGCGCGCATCGAGCGGCGGGGCGTGAGCGCCGTCTCCCGGCGGAGGAAGCTGAGCGCCCAGGCGAGCACCGTCGCCCAGAAGACGGCGAGGATCGGCGTGAAGCCGAAGATCATCAGGGCGACGATCGCGATGAGCGACGAGAAGTGGTACCCGTACCGCCGGAGCAGGGTCCAGACCGGCGGCACGTCGATCGTCCCCTCCCGGGTGCCATGCCGGCGGGCGTCGAGCTCGATCATCAGGAAGATCGAGAGGTAGTAGAGGATGGTCGGGATGGTCGCCATCTTCAGCACCTCCAGGTAGGAGATGTGGAGAAGCTCGGCGATCAGGAAGGCGGCGGCACCCAGCGTCGGCGGCGAGAGGATCGCGCCGATCCCGCCCGCCGAGAGGACCGCGCCGCCCGCCTCGGGGCTGTAGCCGGCGCGGCGCAGCATCGGCCAGGCGACCGAGCCGAGGGTGACGGTGGTGGCGACGCCGCTTCCGGAGACCGTCCCTAGCAGGAACCCCGCGACGGTGGTGGTGCGGCCGGCCCCCGAGGCCCGCCGCCCGGTCAGGGCGAGGGAGAAGTCGAGGAAGAAGCGGCCGGCGCCGGAGTACTCGAGCACCGCGCCGTAGATGGTGAAGAGGACGATGTAGGTCGCCGCGACGTCGATCGGGGTGCCGAAGATGCCTTCCAGGGAGATGTAGAGGGTGCCCACGACCCGGTCGAGGTCATACCCCTTGTGGCCGTACTGGCCAGGCACCCGGTCGCCATAGAAGGCGTAGGCGAGGAGGGCGATCGCCGTCAGCGGCAGGATCCAGCCGACGGTGCGCCGGGTCGCCTCCAGCACCAGCAGGATCAGCAGCGCCCCCATCCAGACGTCGGTCTCGGTGACCCGAACCGAACGGCGGACGAAGGCGTCGTAGTCGAGCAGCGGATAGGCGGTGACCACCACGCTTGCCGCCGCGAGCGCCAGGTCCCAGGGCCCGACGCCTCCCATCAGGCGCTCGGCTCGTCGGATCGGCCCGCCGCCGCTCTCCCGCCGCAGCAGCGGGAACTTGAGGAAGGTCAGGACCAGGACGGCGCCGAGAAAGCTGGTGCGATAGGCCTGGGCGGGAATGGTGGCCTGGGTCGCGTAGAGGGCGTAGAGCGAGACGAGCACGGCGGTGACCGTCGCGAAGACCGCCCAGAACGGCCCGAGCCGGCGCGCCCGACCCTCGCCCTCGAACCGTTCGATGAGGGCCTGCGCCTCGGCCTCTCCGAGCACCGGCTCGACCGGCGGGGTCGGACCGTCGGGGTCGGCTATCGGTGTCCGGGAGACCTCTCCGGGATCCGAGCGGCCGGTGCGGGGTGCCATGGGCGCTTCCTCGTCCCTACCAAGACCTACCACGCCGACGGCGCGGTCGCCCGCCGCGGGCCGGCCGCAGGGTCCCGCACGCTAGCAGCCGCCGACGTACCGGCCCAAAGGCGTGAGTAACTCGACGGCGATCCGGACTCGCCCTCGCTCAGCGACCCGGTCGAGGAGGTGGACGACGGGGCCGGAGGACGAGACGCGCTGGTCCCCGATCCGGTCGACGCGGACGACGACCTCCGGGAAGGTCGCCGGCGCGGCGAGGATGCGGAAGCGCCCACCGGCCGCCGGGTCGGCGGCCACGGCGCCGTCGGTGGCGTAGTACTCGGCCGCCGCGGCCCGGTCGGCCCACATGCCGACCCGGGTCAGGCCGGCGCTCGACGTGCCCGCCGCCACGTACTCCTCGATCACCTCACCTCCGTACATCGAGTGGGTGAAGTGCAGCCGGAGCGGCGCGGCCGCCGGCCGGCAGAGCACCGCCCGGCCCGTGGCGAGGTCCGTC
The DNA here is from genome assembly GCA_902806335.1 of uncultured Thermomicrobiales bacterium. GTDB lineage: Bacteria > Chloroflexota > Chloroflexia > Thermomicrobiales > UBA6265 > CADCWG01. Next base: position 33,336 of record CADCWG010000086.1, read on the forward strand.
ACGGTCCAGGTCGGCGCTCCGCCGAGGACGCCAGGGGGAGCCAGAAGCGCGACTACGAGCAAGCCCGCTGTCGCCATGGGCCCGTTCCGTCGCCGACCCAGCCGCCGGCCAACCCGCGAAGGTAACGTGGACGTGGCCGCGCCGTTCGCGTCAGGCCGCGGGCGTCGCGGCCGGTGTGGCCGTCGTGCCCGGCGGCTGCACCTCGACCCCCTGCTCCTGGTAGAAGCGGAGGGCACCCGGGTGGTAGTCGATCGAGGAGTTCCGGGTGGCGTTCTCGAGCGTCAGGTTGTTGGCCTCGGGGTGCGACTGGACGAGCTGCGGCTGGTTGGCGAAGAGCACCCTGAGGATGTCGTAGGCGAGTTGCTCATCCATCTCGGCGTTGACCACCAGCAGGTTGGCGACGACGATCACGTCGAGCGGCTCAGACTGCCCGGGGTACTGGTTCGCCGGGATGGACGCGCTCGCGTAGAGCGCGCCGTACTGCTGCTGGAGGGCGGGCAGGAACTCGGTCGTCGGGAGCAGCTTGAGGGAGATCCCGGGGGTGGCGCCGAGGTCGGTCACCGAGGCGGTCGGCAGGCCGCCGGACCAGAAGTAGGCGTCGATCTGGCGGTCCTTGATGGCGTCGGCCGACTCGCCGGCGCCGAGCTGCTCGCGCTGGATGTCGGCCTCCGGGTCGAGCCCGGCCGCGGCCATGATCCGGTTCGCGATCACCTCCGTCCCGCTCCCGGGGGAGCCGGTCGAGACCCGCTTGTCGCGAAGGTCGGCGACGGAGTTGATCCCGCTGCCCGCGGTGGTGACGACATGGGTGTAGTTGTTGTAGAGCGTCGCCAGGTTGCGCGCCGCGACCGGCTCCGTGAAGGGATCGTTCCCCTGGACCGCGTCGAAGGCGGTGTCGCCCAGCGCGAAGGCGATGTCCGCGTCGCCGCTCTCGATCAGGTACATGTTGTCTACCGAGGCGGCGGTCACTTCGGCAGTGACGTCGTAGCCCTGGAGACCGATCGTGTCGTCCGAGAGCACGCTTGCCATGCCGCCACCGTAGGGGTAATAGACGCCGCCGGTGCCGCCGGTGGCGATCGAGAGGCGATCCTGGGCGGCGGTCCGCTCAAGGGTGGTGCCGAAGCCCACCCCCGAGAGCGCGATGAGAGCCGCGAGCGCGGCGGCGGCGAGGCGCGTACGGGTCATCGACGAACCCTCCTTAGCTCTCCATGGCACCGACGACCGGTCGCGACGGCGGCGTCGCGGCGGTCTGGCCGTACCTCTCCGGCGCGGCGTGGCGCGTAGCTTTGCATGGCCCCCCGACGACCGCAAGCGGCGCCGGTGGCCGCGGGCGTAGACTGCCGATCCGGCACGGCCGATCGGTGGTCCGGTGTCCCGCTTGCAACTGCTCCTGTGCGGGTCGCCAGCGAGGCGGGCGCGTGCCGTCGACGTCAGGAGGTCCGATGCGCTTCGCCGTCTTCACGGTCTGCCTTCCCGAGTACACGCCGGAGCAGGCGGTCGGTCGCCTCCGGGCGCTCGGCTACGCGGGCATCGAGTGGCGCGTCGTCGACCAGGCGCCGGCCGCGGGCGGCAGCCCGGGCTTCTGGGCGGGAAACCGGTGCACTTGGCCGCTGGCGACCCTCGAAGAGGACGCGCCGGCCATCCGGGCGATGTCGGACGCGGCGGGTCTGGCGATCCCCGCGCTGGGAACGTACGCCCGGTGCGACGACCTGGCCGCGGTCGAGCGGGCGATGCGCGGCGCCGCCGCGATGGGCGTCGGTCAACTTCGGATCACGGTGCCCCCGTACGACGGAGGAACCCCCTATCGCCCGCTGCTCGACCGGACGCTCGGCGAGTACCGGGATGTGGCGGCCCTCGCGCGTCGGTACGGCGTGCGGGCCCTGGTCGAGATCCACCACCGTAGCCTGGTCCCGAGCGCGAGCGCGGCCGCGGCGTTCGCCACCAACTTCGACCCCGAGACGGTCGGGGTGATCCACGACGCCGGCAACATGGTCTTCGAGGGCCATGAGCAGTACCGGCTCGGCCTCGAGTCGCTCGGACCCTACCTGGCCCACGTCCACGTCAAGAACGCCCGCTGGGTGCTCGCCGGACGCCGGGACGATGGCTCGGCCGAGTGGCGCGCCGAGTGGGCGCCGCTGGAGGAGGGCGTGGTGGACCTGGCCGCGCTCTTCCGCGCCCTCCGGGCGGTCGGCTACGACGGCTGGGTCGCGCTGGAAGACTTCTCGACCGAGCGCCCGCTGGAGGATCGGCTGCGAAGCAACCTGGCGTTCCTGTCCCGGCTGGCCGACGGGTCGGCGGGCTGACCGCGACGGACGACGGGCGCCTCCGCGAGGGGCGGAGTGCCGCATCGTCCCCCGGCCCGCGCCGGTGCCCCCGGACGCCCCCCGAAAGGGCCGCTGGGAACCGACGAGCACCGGTGACCACCGCTGGTGGCCGACGAACGCCGTCCGGGATCACTGCTCGCCGTCAACATCGGACTGGACGTCGGCGCGCGAAACCGTCGCCAACCTGCTCCGGGCCAGCACCTCGGTCGCGACCTCGGCGCCCGACCGGCGGTCGGTGTCGACCGTGCGCTCTCCGACCCGCCGCTCGTCCATGAGCCGGGCCAGCTCCCCCGCGCGGCGCGTGTGCCAGGCGAGACTCCCGCCGGTCTCGTGCCCCGCCAGGCGGCGCTCGATCGTCGGCAAGGCGGCAACGAGGCGGCAAACGGCTATGCGGGCTACGGGAATAACGTCCCGGTAGCCCTCCTGGTCGCGCGAGGACTCGACGAGATCGACAAGGATGAGCCGTTCGGCGCCGGCCGTCCGGTGGATGGCCCAGACGGCTGCCAGTTCTCGCAGGCCGAGCCGCACTTAGTGGGGATCGTCGGTGGGCCGGGGGCGGCATCAGCGCAGATGGTCCAGGTCGACGAGCGCTTGCGACGTGCCGATGGTCTTCATCTGTCCAGACACGGCGGCGACGGTCGACTTGCGACGCCGACCGGGCCGGGATGACCGGGACCGGGACGGGCGCGAGCCGTCTGGTGGCCGGACCGAGCATCGGGCGCCCCTCGTTCGCGAGGAGGCAGAAAAGGCGGGAGCAGGGGCACCCTGCCCGGCGGCCGATCGGCGCGGCCGGACCGTCCCCACGGCGCGAGGACGCGGCAGCGCCTGCACCTGGGGTCAGTCCCATATCGGATCTGGGCGCAGCCGCGAACCGGGGGAAGGGGATGTGAGGAGCGGAGCGGGGCACCAGGATCGAACTGGCGATTACAGCTTGGAAGGCTGTCGTGTTACCGCTACACCAGCCCCGCGTGCGGCCGAGTATAGCAAAGCGCGCGACGCCCTCCCTGCGTCGAACCCGGCTGTCTCCCGCCGCGGCGCCAGAGTCCCGTGCAGTGGCCCCCAGGCCAAGAACCCCGACGAGACGGGCCTCATCGCGTAGCGTCCGCATCTACCCTCGTCTGCTCTGCACGAGTTCCCAGCAGGATCGGAGATCAGCTGGACGGTGGTGGTGTCGGATGCGCCAGGTCCTCCGGTCCGGCATGGGGAGCACGCCGAAGTCCGAGGCTCACGTATCGATCAGGCGGAAGGCAGCATCCCACCCGCCAGTCGGCCCCCCGAAGATGACCCGAACCCCATGTAGATCCTGACGGGAACGCACCGGATGGTGTGTCCGCCTATCGGCCGGAGCGTCCGGTGCTCCTGGCGCTCTGGCCGACGCGCCGTCGCCGACGCCGGTCCCGTGGGACCGGCCCGGCGCACGCCGGACAGTTCGGCGGAGGCCGCCGCAGTGCCGCGGGCGCCCCACGTCCTCCCCGGGAAGGTGACCCATCGGCATGAGCCGGCATCAGATACCGGCGAAGCCGGTAACGATTAGTGGACGGCGCCACGTTCACGTACCGGCATCGGGCGAGGCGTCAGCGGTCGTGGTCCCCGCCGCGCACGCTGGCGCCGGAAACTGCCGCAGGGTTCCCGGCGGTCGAGAGGAGACTGGCCGACTGAAACACCATCGACCGGCGCCGCCTAACCAGGGTCGGACGCTCCCCGCGCCGGTGGTCCCGCCGTCTCGATCGCGTCCTGGACCGCGGGGCCAGACCAGAGGCGCTTCAGGAGCGCGCGGAGGACCCAGGCCGGGCGAACACCTCGGCCAACCGTGACCGCACCGGTCTGGACGTGCTCCAACTCGGCTTTGAGCAGGCGGTCACTCGCCTGGTCGTGCCAGATCCGGACGACGAACGAGTCGTACCGGGCGTCGGGGTGGCTTGGCATCGCTCGTCCTGGCTCCTCTTCCGCGCGCGGCCGTCCAGGGTGTTCTGGGTCCGGCTCTGGGTCACGGGAAGAGGTTACCCGGCGATCTTTACCAGAACCTTTCGCGGTCCGAATGGGCGGAAGGCAGCCCGTGGCGCCACCGGGGGTCGATCGCTCAGTCGGAGACGGCCGTCTGCTCGGCGAGGGGGACCGAGCGGAGCGCGGCGGCGAAGGCGCTTGCCTCCTCGACCACGTCGGCCGTCTCGAGTGCCGCCCCTTCGGCCCAGGTTGCATCGAACACGGCCGGGCCGACAGCCGCGCGGGCGGCGTCCAGCCCGCATTCGTATTCACCGCTATCGACCGTGTCGCGCGATGCGCCGGTCGTGTCGCGGATGGTCGACGCAGCGGCGAGCAGGCGGACCGCCTGCCGGCCGCTCCCCGCCGCGACGGCGATGGGTCCGAGGCGCTCGAGACAGGCCGCGAGCCCGGGGAGGCCTCCCGTGCGCCAGAAGAGCGTCAGGCTCTCGACGAACTGCTCCGCGGCGGTCGGGGGGTCGCCGTCCACTTCGGCGATCCGCGCGATATTGTAGAGCGCGACCGCCTCGGTATAGGCCTCGCCGCTCTGCCGGCTCCGTGCCAACGCGTCCTCGAACAGCACCCGAGAGCGACCGTAGTCCTTGGCCTCGAATAGGGCGCCGGCAAGATTGATCAGTCCGTGCGTGATGGCGGGGACGTCGTCCAGTCCCCGCGCGATCAGCAGTGCCTCCTCATCCAGCGTCGTCGCCCGCGCGATGTCGCCCCTCATCAGCGCCAGAGCGCCGAGGTTGCCGACGATGGATCCGATGGCGCGCTGGTCGCCGATGCCACGGAGGTACTTCAGCCCCTCCTCCCAGCGTGCCTCGGCCCCGGCGCCGTCGCCGCGGAAATAGGCGACGCTGCCAAGATTATTCAAGGTCGTGGCAGTCGTCCGTGCATTACCGTGCTCCCGTGCGATCTGGAGCGCTTGCTCGTGGAGCGCCTGGGCCCGGTCGAGCGCACCTAAGGCGCGGGCAGCCTGGCCGAGCCCGTTCAGGGCCGCGATCTCGCCAGCGGCGTTCTCGGTGGCCCGGCTCAGGTCGAAACTCTCCGCGTACAGGTCCTCCGCGCGCCGGTAGTCGCCGAGTGACTCCACGAGCTCTGCGGCGGCGTGGAGGACCTTCGCGCGGATGCCGGGATCGGCGGCGGCGGACAGCGCCATCGCCCGCTCCAGCCACTCCCGGCCTTCCCTCGCCAGGCCCCGAGTCCACCAGAAGCGCCACAGTGACGCCGCGAGGCGGAGCGCGGGTGTCGGGTCCGGGCGGTCGAGCAGCCACTCCAGCGCCGCCCGCAGGTTCGCGTACTCGACGTCCAGCCTGTCGCCCCAGGCGGCCTGGGCGGCGCCGGTCAGCTCCGGTTCGGCCCGCTCGGCCAGCGCGAGGCACCAGTGGGCGTGGGCGTCACGGACCCGGCCGACCTCGCCGTGTCGTTCGAGCGCGACGAGTCCAAACTCCCGCGTCGTCTCGAGCATCGCGTAGCGGGGCTCGCCCGCGTCATCGGTGACTCGCAGCAGCGCCTTCTCGGTCAGGGCGCGCAGCGAGTCGACGAAGGCGCGGGTATCGGCGGGCAACGGGGAGGCCGGGGATGCCGTACCCGTCGCGGCGACGGCCGCGGCTGCTTCCTGGGAGAAGCCGCCGACGAAGACCGAAAGGTGCCGATAGAGCGCCTGCTCCCGTTCGGAGAGCAGGTCGTACGACCAGGCGATCGTCGCCCGCATGGTGCGCTGGCGGGGCGGGAGATCGCGATACCCGTCGGTGAGCAGGGCGAAGCGATCGGTCAGCCCCGCGACCAGGGACTCGATCGTCTGCGTCCGACAGCGCGCGGAGGCCAGCTCGATCGCCAGCGGGAGCCCGTCGAGCCGGGCGCAGAGCGCGGCCACGGCGGGGGCATTGGCATCCGTCAGCGCGAAGTCGGCCCGCACCGCGGTCGCTCGCTGCACGAAGAGCTCGACCGCCGCGAAGCGGGCGACGCCGCCGGCCGACGGGTGCCGCGACGGCTCGGGCGTCGCAAGCGGCCCGAGGGCGAACTCGTGCTCGGCGCGGACGTGGAGTGGCTCCCGGCTCGTGGCCAGCACCGTCAGGCGGCGACAGGCGAGCAGCAGGTCGGCGATGTCGGTGGCGGCGTCGAGGACCTGCTCCAGGTTGTCGAGGACGAGCAGCGCTTCCCGCTCCCGGAGGGCCTCGCCCACCAGCTCGGCGACCGGCCGGTCCCCGGTGTCACTGACCCCGACGGCGCGCGCGATGGTCGGTATGACCAGGCGCGGGTCGGTGACGACGGCGAGGGGGACGAAGCAGACGCCGTCGGCAAACTCGTCGGCGCTCTGCGCGGCCGCTTCGATCGCGAGCCGGGACTTGCCAACCCCGCCGGGACCGGTCACCGTGACGAGCCGGACGTCGCGGCGCAGCAGCAGGTCCTCGAGCGCTTCCACCTCGCGGTCGCGGCCCACGAGCGGATTCGGCGTTCCGGGGAGACTGTCGAAGCGGGGGGACGGCGCCCGCGACGAAGGGGGCGTTGTCGGCCGCCGGTTCAGGTCGTCGACGAGGGCGCGGGTCTCGTCGCTCGGTTCCGCGTCGAGTTCCTCGCGCAGCGCCCGGGCGCACCGGTCGAACTGCCGGAGCGCGTCCTCCCGGCGGCCGGCGGCCGCCATGGCGAGCATCAGCGCCCGGTGGGCCGGCTCGTCGGTGGGATCCGACTCGAGGAGCCGGCCGAGCGCCGGCAGCGCGAGCAGGGGCCGTCCCCCAGTGCGCTCCCGCTCCGCGTAGTCCAGGACGGCACCCCGCCAGACGGTCCGCAGATGCTCCCGACGGGCGACCGCCCAGTCGAGGTACGGCTCGTCGGCGAGCAGGTCCCCGCCGTAGAGCGCGATCGCTTCCTGGAGCGGGTCCGGCCGGTCGGCGACCGGCTTCCTCGCCGCGGCGAGGGCCGCCTCGAACTCGCTCACGTCGACCCGCCCCATGGCCTCGGGCCGGAGGCGAAGGACGTTGTCGGCCAGGTCGATGTACGCCGACGTCCGACCCGATCGGAGGTCCGGTTCCAGGACCCGGCGCAGACCGTGCAGCGCCACGTAGAGGGCATTCAGCGACGTGTCGACCGGCGCGTCGGGCCAGAGCAGGTCGAGGACCTGGTCGCGCGCAAGGCTGTGCCCCCGGGTGATCAGCAGCAGGAGGAAGAGCGAGCGCGGCGCTCGCCGGGGCCAGGCGCTCGGCGGGAGGGGCCGGTCGCCGACGGACAGCCGGACAGGACCGAGCAGGTCGGCGCGGATCGGCGGGGGGAGAGCCAAGGTGGAGTGGTCCAAGGCGGTCTCTTGGCCGAGCGGTTTGACGCGGGACAGTGGCCATTTATCGCCCGGTGGGGCGATTCGCGCAAGGGAGAAGCAACGTCCCAGTCGAGCCCTCGTGAGGAGGGGCGGGGTCCGCGGTGCTCTGCGCCTGGGATCCGGCGGTCGGGTACCAACCGTCGGCCAAGGACAGCCCGCCAGCACCGCGAGGGCATCGCCAGTGCTCCGGACCATCGCCCGCCCGCGTGACGACCGGCGTGGCGAGCCCGAGGGGCCGCCGCGGGACGGGAGAGCGCTAAACGGCGAATCAGCGCGGGATCCGGCCGGCGGCGGAGAAGACGGCGCCACCGCCGGGACGCGCTTCTGGGCGATCGGGGGAGCGGGGACGTCGTCGAGGGGACGGTAGGGGCGGCTCGCTCGGTCCTGGTGGCGGGTCGGGGTGAGAGGACTCGAACCTCCGACCTCAGCGTCCCAAACGCCGCGCGCTACCGACTGCGCCACACCCCGCCGTTGCTGCCCGGACCGCGCCGAGTATAGGGATCGCGAGGAAGGGGTGTCAACGCTCGACGCCCGCCGGTTCTCGCCGGCGGACGGCGCCGCGAGACCCACCCGGCCACCGCCGCCGCTACGACCCGGCGGTCGCGGACGTCCCGGTCCCCGTTCGGCGGTAGATCGCGACGTCACCCTGGCCGAACGCCCGGTCCCACCCGGGGCCCGGGAACGACGGGTCGTCGACCGCCGGATACGCCCCGCCCTCGCAGCCGGAGACGTCATACCCATCGCGCTCGTAGAGGCCGACGAACAGGAGGGTGACGCCGTACCGGTCGAGCACGCGCGGGTCGAGGTCGCCGAACAGCTCCTCCCCGGCGCGGCGCCGCTCGTCGATCTGGTCCCGAAGGAGGGGCTCTCCCGCGCGCCACTGGTTCTCGTGGTTGTCCCAGCCCATGATCGTCGGCACGCCGGTGAACGCCGAGACGTGGCTGGATGGCACTTCCCCCCAGGGCTGGTAGGGGCACCCCTCGGCCTCGAGGATCACGTCGGAGCGCCCGGCGTGGTCTGACAGCCAGCGCAGCGCCGCGAGCTGGTCCGGATCCGTCTCGCCGACGTAGGCGATGCCGTCGACGCCCTCCCAGTCGCGCGGGCCGTAGACGTCGGTGTACTGGAACGCCGAGATCGCCGGGTAGGCGAGACCGGCCAGCAGCGCGGCGGCGACGGTACCCGCGAGGACCGGTCGGGTCAGGCGCCGGGCTGCGCCGCGGCGCAGCCTGGCGTCTCTCCAGAGCGCGACGACGGCCAGCGCAGTTGCGACGCCGAACAGCGTCCAGACCTGGTAGTAGACCTTGAAGAGCGTGTTCATCCGGTTGCCGAACACGTCCTGGATGAAGAAGAACTCAGTGACTAATAGCAGCGCGAAGCCTAAGCCGTAGAGGGCGGTCGCGACGGTTCGCAGACTCTGATCCCGGTCACGCGACAGCGCTTCGACCGCCACGGCGAGGGGCAGACCGCAGAGGACGACCATCGGTGCGGCGAGGGTGATCCCGATCAGGGTCACGCCGATCGCCGCGATCAGGAGCGACTGCGTCGCGACGGGCGCGGCTTCTCGGCCGGCACCGATCAGTCCCATGGTGAGAAACCAGAGCGCGAAGACGTACGGGATCCCGAAGACGGTCAGGAACTCGCCGGCGGAGGTGCGAACCGAGACGGCGCCGAGGGTCTGGACGACGGTCGAGACGAGCGGCAGGTCGGCCAGCCAGCCGGGCACCTCGTTGCCGCGCTCGACCGGCGGCGCGAACGCCGCGTAGAAGGGCGCCCAGGCGGCGAGCGAGGCAACGGCGAGCAGCGCCGAGGAGACCAGCCGGTCGCGGAGCGCCGACGTTCGCCTCGCGCCGAACCAGAGCGCCGCCACCGCGACAACCAGGTAGGTCGGGTAGTCCCAGGAGTTGAGGGCGTAGAGGGCGCCAACCACGGCGCCGGTGGAGGCGATCCGGACCAGGCCGCCCCTTCCGGACAGGCAGGACCCGGCTGGGAGGAAGAGTCCGGCCGCGAGCGCGAGGGCGACGATCGTGAAGGGCAGGGCCATCACGTGCGGATGGAGGTCGCCGAGGACGAAGCTGAAGGCGGGGAACTCGTTGATGGTCTCGACGACGGCGGTCGTCCCGTCGGGCTGGAGGATCTCGTCGGTGACGATCCGGCTGCTGCCCCAGCCGATCCCGAACCACCAGTCGGCGTTGACCGTGGTCGAGGGGTCCCGCACGAGTTCGAGCGGCGCCTTCAGGTTGCCGGCGAGGACGACAAGCACGGCGGCCAGCGCCGCCGCTACAACGGCTCGGCGAGCGGAAACCCACCGCCGGGCGAGGTCGTAGCCGACCCCCGCGGCGGCCACGACGGCCATGCTGAAGGTCGTCGCCAGCGCCAGGTTGAACCCGACCGAGGCCGGAATCGCCGCCATGCGGGTCACGGCGCCGTGCAGGAAGTAGCCGAGGTAGTAGTAGTTGATCGGCTCGCCGGCGTACCAGGGATCGGGCGGCGGCACGCTGTCGGTGCGGGCGCTGGAGGCGAGGAACGCGAGGTCCATTGGCTTCTCGGTGTTGAGCACCTGCGGCGAGTAGCCCCGGACCCCGACGTAGCACACGAAGGTGACGAGCGCGACCAACTCGGCGACGAGCAGCGACCGTAGCCACCGCCGGTCGACGGCTCCCCGCCGGAGCAGGGCCAGCCACCCCACGGCGGCCAGGATGGCAAGCGTCGCCCAGAGACCGCCGGTCGCGTACGCCGCCAGGTCGAGGCTCGCGACGAGCCACGACGGGTAGACTACAGCGAGGAGCGCCAGCGGACGCGCGATGGCGGCGCCGCCGTCCGCGAGGGCCGGACAGAGCAGGCGGACCCAGGGTGCCACGCCCCAGGTCATCAACATCAGCACCCCGTACCAGGCCGCGGTGTCCCCGAGCCAGTCCATGCGCAGTCCCTCGGGCGGCTTGGCCCCGCGGCGTCGACCGCCCGTGCCCCACTCGTCGATCGGAGGACGCGCTGGTCGGCGTCCGGGTTACGGGTAGCCCCGTGAAGAAGTGCTGGCGGGCGGCCGAGCGCTCAGGCCTCTGGCGCGGTCCCCGGGTCCGCCACGACCTTGTAGACCACCGTCTCACCGGAGCGGAACGCGACCTCGAGCGACGAGCCGACCATCGGCTCGAACGCGGCGATGCCGTCGGAGGACGCCCAGGGTGTGCCACCGGGGGCCCAGTGCCGTTCGATGCCGCCGACCACGACGTACTCGACCCCGTAGCGGCGGAGGATCTCGAGCTTCTCGTCCGGGCTCGCGGAGTCGTACAGGCGCTCGACGTCCGCGGTGCGGCCCTCGAGTTGCTCGGCGAAGCGCTGCTGGGTCTCGTGGTTGTCCCAGCCGATGATCGTCGGCAGCCCAGTCGCGATCGAGAACCGCGAGCCGTTGCCCCGGTACGGGCCGATGCTGGCCTCGGCGATCACGGGGCTGCCGGGCACCTCGTCGTTGAACCACTCGATGGCGGCGCGGTCGTCGGCGAAGGCGATCGGTTGCCCGCGTCGCCGGCCGACCCCGTCCTGGGTCAGGACACCGTAGTCCATCCAGTCGAGACCGTTGAGGCTGCCCACGCCCGGATGACCGTCGAACCGCTGCTCGAGCCGGGGGCCGGTTGCCAGGATCGGATAGAAGAGGGAGAGCGCGATCACCGCGGTGGCGGCGACAAGGCCGAACCGCGCCCACCCTTCCGCCGGCGGGGGCAGGGGTGTCCCTCTGTCCGCGGCCACCGCCTCACCTTCGACGTCCCGGCCGAAGCGTTCCGTTCCGGCCGGACGATCGAGGGGCAGCGACGTCGACCGGTGGACGATGCCGATCGGCCCGGGAACGCCAGGCGTGCGACGGAGCGGGCGGAGGTTGGCGTCCGAGAGCATCCGGGCGAGGAGGGCGCCGCCGCCGAGCGCGAGCAGGACCCAGACCTGGTTGTAGAACTTGAAGACGGTGTTCATGCGGTAGGCGGCGCCCTCGCGGAGGTTGTCCGCGAGGAAGACGACCTCGACCCCACCGGCGATCGCCGCCGCCGTGGCGACCATCAGCCCGGCATAGCGCTCGGCGCTTCCCCGTCCGAAGACGAAGGCGGCGACACCGGCGCCGACGAAGCCGAGGCAGCAGGCCAGCACCAGTCTGTCGGCCAGAACCGTCCCGGCGACCGCGATCCCGACCAGGACCAGACCCGCCTGGCCGATGGCCCGATCCGCGGCGGTCCTGGCACGCGTCTCGACCGCGGCCCAGGCGGCGGTTCCCAGGATCGCGGCGACCACGACGACCAGAGCGGCGTCGAGACCGTCGGCCGCGGTGCTCCCCGCGTCTCGGGCCAGCCGGAGGGCGGCCAGGACCGCGATGACGACGAGCGCTGGCACGGCGGGCTGCGCGAGGCCGCGCCAACGGCCGGCCACGCCGCCGAGCAGAACCACGACGATGCCCATCCCGGCGACCGTGAGGAGGCCGCCGACGTGGTCGCCAAACTCGGCGAGTGGGGTCGGATCGCGGACCTCGCCGACGGAGCTGAAGAGCGCCACGTACGAGCGGTGGAACGGGAGGAAGAGAACGTAGGCGAGCGCACCGACGGCGGCGGCGAGGGATGCCGCCAGCGCCAGCCGCGCCGGCCAGGGCCGGATCGCCGCGGTAGCCAGGAAGAGGGCGACGGACGCGAGGCCGACGTAGGTGGCAACGTCCCAGGCGTTAGTCGGGAACAGCGTCCCGACGGCCAGCCCGAGCAGCCCCAGGCGGGCAAGCGTCACGACCCGGGCGGGGGTGTCTCGGCGGTCGCTAGCGAGGGCGAGGGGCAGGCGCCGCGGCTCGCGGGCCAGCGCGTACCCGAGGCCGATGGCGAGGACCGTTACCGGCATCGCCACGACGTGGGCGTGGAGGTCGCCGTAGAGCCCGGTGAAGAAGGGGAACTCGGTGATCGCGTTGGAGATCGCCCGGCTGGGATCCCAGGTGTAGTAGCCAAACCCGTCCCCCACGTCGGCGGGCCGGCTCAGCCAGCGGAAGAACGCCGAGAGGTTGCCGATCCCAACGAGGAGAAGCGTCCCGGCGATCCCGGCCGGCACGGCGAGGGCCCGCCGTCGGGTCAGGTCGCGGCCGAGCGTGGCGGCGACGCCGAAACCCGCCGAGGCGAGCATGGCCATCACGGTGGGCTGGGCGAGGTTGTAGGCGATCTCGCTCGGGATGCCGGTCAGCTTGAGGCAGAAGGCGACGAGGTAGAGGCCGTAGTAGTAGTAGTTGACGTAACCGCCGGCGTACCAGGGGTCGAAGGGCGGGAAGTGGGCGCTGCGGAGCGTCGCGTTGAGGTGCGCGAACTCCATCGGCTTCTCGCCGCCCCAGATCGGGTGCCAGGAGTCCGGCGCGACCCAGCGGAAGGCGAAGAAGAGCGCGAAGACCACCCAGAAGACCGCCTCGGCGGCGAGCGCGGTCCGCCGCTGTCCCGGTCGCGTGACCCAGAGCGCGCGCCCGGACCGCCACCGTCGCCGCAGTCCCCAGCCGACGGCGCCCACGAGCGCGAGGGCCACGCCGCACCAGATGGCGCGAAAGGCGATGACCTCGATGCTGGCCCCAAGCCAGACGACATATCCAGCCAGCAGCAAGGCAAGGAGGCGGGCGACGCCCCAGCCGGCGTCGGCCGCCCGGCCGAAGGCCAGCGCGGCAATCGGCCAGCCGACGACCTGGAGCACGGCCAGGAGGAGGAGCCAGACCGCGAAGGCGGCGGCGGAGTTGCTGGTCAGGGCGGCGCTCCACTGGGCGTCGGCGACGGTTGGGAGCTCGCCGACCGGCTCGTCGAGCAAGAGCTGACCGTCGTCGGGGGCCTGCCGGGTCGGCGAGACCGGCTGGGCCCGCGCCTCGGCGAAGAGCGCATCCCAGGTTGGCTTCTCGACGAGGCCGCTCTTCTGGTAGATCACCACCCGCGGGTGGTCGTAGTTGATCCAGGCCTCGTCGCCCGCGTCGTCGTTGACCTCGAAGGGCCCGATCCCCGGTCGGCTGGTGAACTCCGCGACCCGGGTGAAGCCCAGTTGACCGGAGTCGAGGAGGCGAAAGAACGTGATCTGGGTCGGGTAGCGCCAGGGCGAGCGGGGGAGGGAGCCGGTGACCCGGTTGGACGACACGACGTAATAGTCGACCGCCTGGAGCTGGCGGTACAGGGCGTTGCCGGGTTCCTCCTCAGCGGCGACCAGCGTCGCTTCGGCCAGGGCGGACCATCGGCTCGGGTCGCCGCCGCCGGTCGCGAGGTTGGTCGCCGCGTCACGGGTCGCCTGGCGGAGGCCGCCTGAGCCGTCCGACATAGAGGACGCCGCGGAGGAGAAGGCCTCGTCCATCACCCGTCGCCCCGCCTCGTCGAACCGCTCGGCGGAGGACGCGATCCGCTCGAGGGAGGCCGCCGCGAGGCGGTAGTCGCCAACGGCCATCGCCGTCGCCGCGGGCTGGGTCGCCGGGTGGGCCGCCAGGGCGTTCCGCAGGCGTTCCAGGTCGCCCCACGTCGGACGGTCACGGTAGCTGTCCAGCACCTCAAACTGGTACTGGCGGTCGCCCACCGAGAGGCCCGGGGCGATCTGGTCGTCCTTGCCCCGGAGGTCAAGCGGCAGTGAACGGTCCCAGACTTCGGCGCTGAAGGTGCTGCCACTCGGGACGTTCGCGTAGATCCACTGCGACGCTGCGAGCCGGGTGTTCTCCCGCCCGTAGATCGCGGCGAAGGCGACCGCCCAGAGGACCAGACCGGCGAGCGCGACCGCGGCGAAGCCCGCCGCGACGGGACGCCCGAGCGGACGACCGACGGGCCGGCGGCGGGCCAGCCAGCGCAGCGCGGCGTCCAACGCCAGTCCGGCGCTGATGGCCAGGGCCGGAGTCATCGGCGCCAGGTAGCGGATGAACTTCGTCTCCGGCACGGCGAGCACGACGCAGTAGCCGACCACCCAGGCGAGGAGGATCGTCTCGCCGGCGCCCTGGCGGCGCCAGAATCGCCAGGCGAGGAGCGGCAGACCCGCCAGGGCGGCGAGACCGCCGACCGGGCCGAAGCCGTATCGGACCAGTTGCTCGGCGTGGTAGACGAGCGGGATCGTCCCGATGTACTGCCGGGTGTACGGCACGTCGATGATCCCGCGCTGGATGTTGGTCTGCTCCTCGATCGAGGCGCGGTAGGCGCTCGGCCGCAGGAGGGCGTAGGGCTCGAAGATCGCGAAGCAGACCAGCGCGCTGAAGCCGGCAATGGCGATCCGCTCCGGCGCGGCGGCGAGCGCGTAGACGTCGCGCTCGCCGGCCCGCCAGCGCCGCCAGACGTCGAACGCCACCGCCACGGCGACGACGCCGGCGAGGGCGGCGACGCTGCTCTTCGTGGCGAGGGCGAGGCCGAAGGTCGCGCCGCTCGCGGCGAACCACCGGTTCGCGCCGGACCGGGCCGCCTCAACCGTGCAGAGCAGGCAGAGGGCGACGAAGAAGGTCAGCCAGCTGTCGGTCGTGAAGAAATGGGCAAGCTGGATCGAGATCGGCGCGAGACCGGCGACGGCGGCAGCCAGGAGGGCGGCCCGTCCGCCGCCGATCCTGCGCCCGATCAGATAGACGAGGAAGACGGTGGCCGTGTCGAGCAGGATCGAGAGGGACCGGCCGACCTTGTAGACGTGGTCGGGTCCGTGCCAGTCGGTCGCGGAGTTGCCGGGCGCGAGCCAGCCCGTCAGCGGTGTGGCGTTCAGGCCGTTGAGGGCCGCGGCGGCGAGGTCGGTCACGTAGAGGGGGAGCGAACCGTAGGCGAACGAGCGGGCGCGGCCGGGTTCCGCGGGGTCGTCGGAGCGCGGGTTGAGCGTGCTCGCGGCCGGGTCGAGGAGGTTCTGGACGTCGGGCGGCCAGGGGAGGGCGACCCGGTCGACGGCGATGTCGCGAACGTGCTGCTCGTCGGGGTGGATGAGCTGTCCCTCGTCCCAGTTGAACCCGTAGACGCGGAGGGCGAACGACGCGACGAGCAGTGCGAGCAGCGCCAGATTCGCCGGGTCGGCGAGCAGGGCGAGGCGCGAGGGCAGGGCGGGGCGGAATCGGGGCGTCCGTGCTGTCATCATACGGGGCGCATTCTAACGAGCGTCCCCCGGGCGGGTCGAGGGTTCGGGCAGTCCCGCGGCGGTCGTACGGGGTCGGGTGGGGGAGTGGTGGGTGGGCGCGGGCGTCGATTCCGGTGCGGCGGGGGCCGGCCCGATCCGTACCGTGTTCTTCGGGACACCGGCGTTCGCGGTGCCAACGCTCGAGGCGCTGGCGCGTGCGCCGTCGTTCGACCTGCAGCTGGCGGTGACGCAGCCCGACCGCCCGGCCGGTCGGGGGCGACGGCTGGAGGCGCCGCCGGTGAAGCGGGCCGCGGAGGCTCTCGGCGTCCCGGTCTACCAGCCGGCGTCGCTGCGAGCTGAGGACGCTCGGGCGCCGCTCTCCGCCGTGGCGGCGGACGTGTTCGTGGTCGCCGCCTACGGCCTGGTCTTTGGAGCGAAGACGCTGGCGCTCCCGCGGTTCGGATGCGTCAACGTCCACGCGTCTCTGCTGCCGGCGTATCGCGGCGCCGCGCCGATCGCCGCCGCGATCGCGATGGGCGAGAGGAGGACCGGCGTCTCGCTGATGGCGATGCGGCGCGGCCTCGACACCGGCCCCGTGATCGCCGTCGCCGACCTCGAGGTCGCGCCGGACGACACCCACGAGACCCTCACCGGCCGGCTCGCCTCGCTCGGCGCCGCCCTGACGGTCGC
This sequence comes from uncultured Thermomicrobiales bacterium, assembly GCA_902806335.1. GTDB lineage: Bacteria > Chloroflexota > Chloroflexia > Thermomicrobiales > UBA6265 > CADCWG01. Next base: position 49,674 of record CADCWG010000086.1, read on the forward strand.
CGAACTCCCGGCGTTCGCGGCGGGAGAACGCCCGCCCGTGTCGCAGTGCGGCGGGGCGACGCTGACGCGCCCGCTCCTCAAGGCGGACGGCTGGTTGGAGTGGACCCGGCCCGCTCTCGAGCTCGAGCGCCGCGTTCGGGCCATGTGGCCGTGGCCGAGGGCCTGGACGACGATCGGCGCCGGCGACGATGATCCCGGCCCGGTCCAGGTCCACCGGGCGACCCTCGTGGCCGACACGGCGGAGGGCTCTGAGGCGCCGGGGACGGTGCTCCGGTCCCGGGGAGACGCGATCCTCGTCAGCACGGGCGGCGGGGCCCTGGCGCTCGACACCGTGCAGACGGCCGGGGGACGCCCCGTGCCGGGCGCGGCGCTGCTCAGCGGGCGTCGCCTGCGGATCGGCGACCGCCTTGGCACCGCGGGGGCGCCCACACCGCCACCACCGCTTGTCGTCCCCGACTCGACCCCCGGCGACTCGTGACCAGCGTGTCACGCGCTCGCTTTCTCCGCGCCCTGCCGCGGGAGACGCGCAGGCGGATAGATGCGCGACGGCAGGGGAGTGAGCCGGGACAGTACCGTGCGAAAGACGGCAGATGCGGATAACACCAATTGTGCGAACTCCGTGCTGAGCGGGGAAACGGATCGCGGGCTGGCGATGCGACATAAGTCCTCGGGGCGCGCTGCCGTCCCCTGGCTCGTCCGTCGAAACACCCGGGGGGAGGGACCACGCCCGCGTATCCTCGAAGACCGGTGTTGCCAAGGGACCGAGGTGGTCCAGGGCTATACTCCTGGCACGCGAACCGGGACGCCGTGATTCATCCCGGGATTCCACCGGTGCCCTGGGCTCCGGGTGTGCTGGAGCAGCTGGAGACGCATGCGGATCACGGGCGACGCCACCGACTTGCGGACCGCGGCGACCGCCGCACCCCAGGCCGAGACTTTTCCGCGGACCGCAACCGATCCGGCTGACCAGCGTGTCGTCCTCCCGCCGGGGCTTCTCCGCCTCATCGTGTTCCTCGGCGGCCTAAGCAGCATCGGCATCGAGCTCGCCGCCTCCCGGCTGATCGCCCCGTACTTCGGCGACTCGACGTTCATCTGGGCCAACATCATCGGCCTGACCCTGACCTTCCTCTCGCTTGGCTACTGGATCGGCGGGCGGGTGGCCGACCGGCGGCCGGACCCGACCCTCCTGTTCTCCATCACCGCGGTGGCGGCGTTCGCGGCCGGTGTCGTCCCCCTGGTCTCGCGCCCGATCCTCGAGGTCTCCCTGCGGGCCTTCGACGACGTCGCCGTGGGCGCGTTCTACGGTTCGCTCGTCGGCGTGCTGCTGCTGATCGCGGTACCCGTGACGCTGCTCGGGTTCGTGACGCCCTTCGCGATCCGGCTCCGGCTCCATGACGTGGCCTCGGCCGGGAACACCGCCGGCGGCATCTATGCGCTCTCGACGGTCGGCTCGATCGCCGGCAGCTTTCTGCCGGTGCTGGTGCTGATCCCGCTCCTCGGCACGGCCCGGACCTTCCTGGTGCTGGCGCTGGCGCTGCTCATCCCGTCCGTCCTGGCGCTGGTCCTGATCCGGGCCATCGGTCCGGCGGTGCTGGGGACGGTGCTCGGGGTCGTGCTGGTGGTAGTGACGTTCGCCGGCGGCACCGCCAACATCCGGCCGGCCGAGCGCGGCACGCTGCTGTACGAGACGGAGTCGGCCTACAACTACATCCAGGTCGTCGAGGAGGACGGCGCGCGGCTACTCGTCCTCAACGAGGGCCACGCGACCCACTCCATCTACGACCCCGACGAGCTGCTCACCCGCGGCCCCTGGGACTACTTCATGGTTGGGCCGCTCTTTAACCCCGGCGCGGGGGCGGCGGCCGTCGACACCGATGGTGGCGCCCTGCTGATCGGCCTCGCCGGCGGCACCGTCGCCCGGCAGTTGACGGCCGCGTACGGTCAAGTGCCGATCGAGGGCGTCGAGCTTGACCCCGAGATCGCGCGGGTCGGGCGGGAGTGGTTCAACATGGAGGCGGAGGCGCCGGGCCTGGACGTCGTGGTGGCGGACGGCCGCCACTACCTCCGGACGCGCCCCGACCAGCGCCGCTACGACCTGATCGGCGTGGACGCCTACCGGCAGCCGTATATCCCCTTCCAGCTCACCTCCCGTGAGTTCTTCCAGGAGGTCGCCGATCACCTTACCCCGTCGGGGGTGGCGGTGATCAACGTCGGTCGGGCGGACACGGACTACCGGCTGGTCGACGCCATCGCGTCGACGATGAACGCGGTCTACCCATACGTCTTCGCCGTCGACGTGGAGCGTTACGACAACACGATCCTGGTCGGAACGATGCAGCCGGGGACCGTCGCCGACTTCGCCGCGAACGCGGCGGCCCTGCCGGACGGGGTGCTGCGGACGGTCGCGGAACGGGCCATCTCGACGGGGGACCCCCGGCCGATCGACCCCGGCGGGCAGGTGTTCACCGACGACCACGCTCCGGTCGAGCTCGTGATCGACCAGATCATCGTCGACGAGGCGCGGGACCGCGAGGAGCAGCAATGACGGCGGCAGAGGTGTCATCAGCGGCGACGACCGCGCTGCGCCCGTTTCGGAGCCCGCTCTTGGTGGGCCTGCCCGGCGTGGCCCACGGGTTCACCGGCCGTGCCGTCGGCTACGACGCCGCCGACGCCAACGTCGGCTATTCGGCGCCTCGCGACAGGACGCTCGCCTGGGCGGCCCGAGACGCGTGGTGCGCGGCGATCGGGCTCGACGCGGAGCGGATGGTCACCGTCGGCCAGGTCCACGGGGCGGACGTCCTCGGCGTCGGTGACCGCGAGGCGGGGGTCGGCGCGCGGCCCGGAACCGGTCCGGCGGGATACGCCGACGCCCTCGTCACCGATCGTCCGGGAGTCGTGCTGATGACCCTCCACGCCGACTGCTTGCCGATCCTGCTCGTCGACCCCGACCGCCCCGCGGTCGCCGCGGTCCACGCCGGTTGGCGCGGCACCGTCGCCGGCGTCGCGGGTGCCGCCGTTGCGGCGATGACGAGGGAGTTCGGCACCGACCCCGGCCGACTCCTCGCCGCGGTCGGGCCCGCGATCTGCGCGCCGTGCTACGAGGTCGGACCTGAGGTCGTCGACGCCTGGACCTCGGTCGAGGGCGACCCGGCGGCCGTGGTGGCCGGGACCGGACCGACCGCCCGGCCGCACTTCGACCTGACCACCGCCAACCGCTGGTCGCTGGTACGGGCCGGCGTGCGACCGGACAGGATCGACCTCGCCGGCATCTGCACCAGGTGCGACGGCGAGGCCTGGTTCTCGCACCGGGGTCAGGGACCGACCACCGGTCGCTTCGGCGCGGTCATCGGGCTGACGGGAGATCGGCCGGCGGGAGAGGGCCGATGAGCACGACCACGGCGATCGGCGACCGCATCCGCGCCGTGAACGATGCGGTGGCACGAGCGGCGGCCAGGTCGGGGCGGGACGCCGGCGGGGTGACGGTGGTCGGCGTGAGCAAGACCGTCGGGCGCGAGGTCGTCGACGCCGCCTACGGGGAGGGGCTGCGCCACTTCGGCGAGAACCGCGTCCAGGACGCCATCGCCAAGTTCGCCGACCCGGTCCGGCCGGCGGACCTCACGCTCCACCTGATCGGCCAGCTGCAGACCAACAAGGCGCGGCCGGCAGTCGGTCTATTCGATGTCATCGAGTCGGTCGACCGGCCATCGCTGATCGAGGCGCTGGCGAGAGAGGCCGCACGGTCGGGGCGGGTGCTGCCGGTGCTGCTCCAGGTCAACGTCGCCGGGGAGTCGCAGAAGGCCGGCTGTGCCCCCGAGGAGGCCGCGACCCTGGCGGCGCAGGCGATGGCGACGGGCGTGCTCGCGCTCCAAGGGCTGATGACGATCGCTCCCCTGGCCGACGACCCGGAAGCGGCCCGCCCGGTCTTCCGCGGGCTGCGTGAGCTCCGCGACGCGCTGCGGGACCGCTTTCCCCAGCGGCTCGACATCCTGTCGATGGGGATGAGCAACGACTATCCGGTGGCGATCGAAGAGGGCGCGACGCACCTCCGGATCGGCCGCGCCATCTTCGTCTGACACCCGGAGCGGCGCCTTATCTCCCGCTGCTCGCGGAAGCGGCGGATCGGGCTCGCGACGCACGGACATGGACCTGAACGGGTACGAATGTGCGCGCGGCGACGCTCCGGACACCGAAGGCGGGCCGGCGGGAGACCGCCGGCCCGTCGATGTCCCCGGCGAGTCCACCCGCCTGGCATCGCCCTAGCTCACCGACGCGCCGTGGCGATCACGGGGAAGGCGTCGCGGGCGATGGCTGCCCGGCGGCCTGCTGGAGCAGCGCCTCCATCGTGGCGAGCTCCGCGCCGTAGGTCGCGAAATCGCCCGAAGCGAGCGCGACCTGGGCTCGCTCGTAGGCCGCGAGCGCCTGCTGGGCGAGCGAAGACGGCGCGGCTCCCGCGCCCGGCTGGCCTGGCGCCGCCGTAGGCGCGGCCGGGGGCGTGGCGGTTGGCGGCTGTTGCGCCGGAGGCGGCGCCGGCTCCGCGGCGGGGGCGCTCCCGGCGCCCGACGATCTCGCGACCAGGGACGCGAGGGCGCCGTCGAGGGTCGGCTCCATCACGGCCGGACCGTTCGAGGCGGCGATCACGAACTGGAGCTGCGCGTAGGCGCCGGCCGAGTTCCTCGCCCGAACGTAGAGCGGTTGGGCGTAGAGCACGGTGTCGTTGAGCGGGATCACGAGCAGGTTGCCGCGGATGACCTCCGAGCCGGACTGATCGAGCAGCGTGATCCGGCTCGAGATCTGGTCCGTCTGCTGGATCTGGGCCGAGATCTGCTGCGGTCCGGAGACCGGGGGCGACTCCCCGAACCGGTAGAGCTGGAGGCGCGGCTCGCCGCCCGCGCCGGTCCGCGCGCCGAGCCAGCCGGTCATGTTCTGTCGCGTCTGGTTGCCGCCAGGGATGAAGGGCAGGATCAGGGTGAAGTCGGGATCTGTCTCGCCCGGCAGCGCCATGGTCACGTAGTAGGGCTCGATCTGGCTCTCGGGCCCGCCGCCACCGCCGCCAAGCCCCGCCGTCGAGCCACTCGCCGGGATCGCCCAGCGGTCGTTGCCGTTGTAGAAGTCGCGTGGGTCGGTGACGTGGTGCGTCCGCAGGATGTCCGACTGGACGTCGAAGAGCAACTCCGGGTAGCGGAAGTGGGCGGCGATGGAGGGTGGCACCTCCGATATCGGCGTGAAGAGGTCGCCGTAGACCTCCCCCCAGGCGTCGGCGATCGGATCCGGCGTCGATGTCCGGTAGAACGTCGTCGTCCCGTCGTAGGCGTCGACGACGACCTTCACGCTGTTGCGGAGGTAGTTGACGCCGCGCGAGCGCTCGGCGCCGGGCCAGCGGTCGGTCGCCGTGTAAGCGTCCAGCACCCAGACGAGGCGGCCGTCCGCGATGACGATGTAGGGGTCGGGATCGTAGGTCAGGAAGGGCGCGATCGCCTCAGCGCGCTCGACGACCCCTCGCCGGATCAGGAGACGCGACTCTGCTGTCAGTTCCCCGCTGAGGAGCACGTTTCGGTCGCGGAGGAAGGTCGCGGTCACCAGTTGGGTGAAGAGGTCATCGAGCCGGATCGAGCCGCGGGCGTTGCCCGCGTAGGCCGGTGCCTCCTCGTCGAGCGCGGTGAACTCGGTCGTCTCGGTGCCGAGGACGACCCACTCCGCGGGCCGCTCCCCGAAGTAGATTTCCGGGCGCTCGATCGCCAGGTCGCCGGTGCCTTCCGGCGGCAGATCGCTGACGATGAACGGGGGCGTCCCCTCGGGCGCGACCTCTCCCACCGGGCTCACGATCACGCCGTAGCCGTGCGTGTACGCGAGATGCCGGTTGGTCCACGTCTGGGCGTTCGCGGGCAGCCCGGTGGTGTCCAGTTCGCGGGCCGAGATGAGGACCTGCCGGTAGGTGCCGTCGACGTTGTACCGGTCCACGTCGACGTCGGTGAACACGTAGTACGGTCGCCTGGCGCCGAACTGCTGGTACACCTCCTGGGCGACGCGATAGTCCCAGAGGCGGATGTTGTCGACCGTCGTCGGCTGGCTCGCGAGGTCCTGCTCGGTGATCGGCGCGCCCCCGACGAGCGGCTGCTCCTCGACGCCGGCGAGGTCGTGCGCCTGGCGCGTCATCGCGATGTTGTTGGCGATGTACTCCTGCTCCCGACGCAGCTCGTTCGGCTCGACGAGCGTGCGCTGAGTCACCGCCGGAACGATCGCGCCGAGCAGGGCGACCACCGCCCAGGCCGCCGCCGCCCCGGCGAGGAACCGGAACTGGTCCCGGGCGGCATTGACGAGGAGTACCAGGGCGACCGCCACGCTGAGGACGACCAGGGCCCAGTTGAAGAAGCGGGCGATGGTGACGTCGGTATAGCTCGGGCCGAAGACGACGCCGCGCTCGGAGTAGACGAGGCCGAAGTTGGCCAAGTAGAAGCTCGCGGCGACGAGCAGCATCAGCAGCGCGGCGAGGGGGAAGACGTGGCGGCGCATCAGGTCGGGCACCCGCCGGTAGTTGCGCGGGTTCATCCCGAGCCGAAGGACGTAGACCGCGACAACGCCCAGCAGCGTGACGAACACCAGGGAGGTCGCTGCCGACAGGACGAGCCGCAGCACGGGCAGGGTGAAGACGTAGAACCCGACATCACGACCAAAGACCGGGTCGTCGACGCCAAACGACTGGCGGTTGAGGACGAGGAGCCAGTCCTGCCAGCGACCGGCCGCGCCCGAACCGGTCAGCAGAAAGACCAGCGTGCTCAGACCCAGGAGAAGGCCGACGAAGAGGCGCTCGCCAATCGCGGGCAGATCGCCGGCGGAGCGGCGCCCCCGGCTGCGGCGCAGGGCGAAGACGAGATTGGCGAAGACGAACCCGCCGCCGACGAGCCCGCCGGCGACGAAGGCCATCAACCGGGTCAGGTAGCGGGTCGTCAGCAGCGACCGGTACCCGACGTCGCCGAACCACCACCAGTTGACCCAGAAGGTGGCGGTCGAGACCACCAGCACCACCAGGGCCAGGATCACGGCCGCGGCGACCAACGAGCGGCGGGTCGACGGCGCGAGACGGAAACCCCCGAACGGGTTACCGCTCCCGCCACCGGGACCGCGTCCGGACGGACCTCCGGGCGCGCGGCCGTCACCGCGGCCGAAACCGCCGCGAAGGTTCGGTGGACGAGGAGGAACGTTCACGGGGTGCGCCTCCGGGCGAGCACGGCACTCGCCGCGCTGAACGTGGCAACGGCCACGAGTCGGGTGCTAGGATCGGAGCCGGCGGCTGACCGGGGGAACCGGGTGATGGGCCGGCATGGTAGCACCCCGCTCGAGGCGGACGGTGCCGGGCGCGACCGAGCGGCGCGACCCAGGGATCAGCCGAGAGGGTCGCTGCCGTCCGGCCGTCGGACCACTGAGGAGTAGCGGATGCCGATCGCCGTCCAGAGCTTCGGCAGCGGCAGCAGCGGCAACGCGCTTCTCGTCGAGTCCAGCGAGACCCTGATCCTGATCGACTGCGGCCTCGCTCCCCGGAGCCTGGCTGCCGCGCTCGCGGCCAGCGGGCGGTCGCTGGGCGATCTCGACGCGGTCCTCCTCACCCACGAGCACGTGGACCACATGCGCGCCCTGAGCGGTCTGGCCCGCGCCGGGGTGACGGTGGTCTGCACGGCGGGGACGGCCCGCTCGGCCGCGGTGGCGTCCGAGCGGTGGGAGGAGATCCGGCCGGCGACCGAGCTTCGGCTCGGTGACCTCGCGATCGAAGCACTCCCGGTGTCCCATGACGCGGCGGAGCCCTGCGGGTTCACCTTGAGTGCCGACGGCGTCCGGGTCACCGTGGCCACCGACCTCGGGAGGGCGGACGCCGCCCTGCACGGTGTCGTCGCCGTCTCCGACCTCGTGGTGCTGGAAGCGAACCACGACGAGGAGATGCTGCGGCGCGGGCCCTACCCGGCGCGGACCAAGCGACGGGTGCTCTCCGATCTCGGGCACCTGTCGAACGACGCGTCCGGGGCGCTCCTCGCGGCGTCCTTCGTCGGCACCCGGCGCCTGCCGACGGTCTGGCTGGCGCACCTGTCGCAGACAAACAATCGGCCGGAGCTTGCCCGCCAGGCGGTGGCCAGGGCGCTCGCGGCACGGGACCAGGTCGCGCCGATCCTACCCCTCCCTCGCCGCGAGGTCGGTCCGGTCTGGCGCTCGAACGGCCAGCCCGTGACCCCAATCCAGCTGGCGATGGGACTCTGAGCGAGCCCGTCGCCTCCCCTTCCCCGTGTCGGGCACCGGTGCCATGATCGGCGTCCGGTCGGGTCATCGGTTCGTATACTTCACTGGACTTATGTCTATCGTCCCGACGCCCGGAGCAGTCGCGGCCGTCGCCGCGGGGAGCGGACTTCCCTGGCCACCCTGGTTTTGATCCACGATCGTCTCGCCACCTCGGTGCTGCTCTTCATGGCCGTCCTGGGGTGCTGGGGCCTGTTCAGCTATCTGCGTGGCGGTGTCCTCTCCGGCAGCATCGCCGGAACGTTCCTGATCGGGCAGGTACTGATCGTGGTCCAGTCGGTCGCCGGGGTGGCGCTCTACCTCCTGGGGGCGCGTCCGGTCGAGGGAACTCATTACCTCTATGGGATCACGGCCGTCCTTGTCCTGCCGTTCCTCTACTCGTATCTGCGGGACCGTTATCCCCGCCAGGGCCTGGCGATCTATAGCCTCTTGGCGCTCTTTATTGCCGGTCTCGCCGTCCGTGGGATGACCACCGGCGGCTAGCATCGCGGTGACCCAATGTGGTGGTGGACGGCAGCGTGCCTGGCCACCACGGTGTTTGGGCAATAAGTTGTCCGCATCGCCACAACATTCCCTGCCCGATCCCTCCGTTGTCGTGTTGTATGTGTAAACCGTTGACACCTCCAGCGGGTGCGCGTACAATCCGACCGTACACGCACCGTCTGCACCCCTCGCGCCCGGCGTCGTGAGGACCGGTCCAACGGGTCTGGAAAGGAGCCAGGGTGGAGGCCGAGTCCCGCGATTACCAGAACGTGATCGACCAGGCGCTGCAGTTGGTCTACAGCCACCATCACCGCCTGGTCTCGCAGCTCTACCCGTCCGCCTTCGTGGCGCTCGGCCTCGAGCAGCTACGGGGTGGGCCACTGGGCGAGGATCTCTCCCGGCTCGGGAAGATCGCCCGCGGGCAGACGCGCGAGGCGAAGGAGACGGTCCTCGAGGCGATCGACTCCGTCCTCCAGCTCCTGTTCTGGCCCGCCGCCGCCGACGACTACTCGGTGCCGCGGTCCTTCTGGGACACCGAGCTCGGCCGGATGATGGCGCTGGCCAAGTACCGCGCCTTCGAGCCGAGTGAGCTGGTGAGTATCGGGAACGCCGCGCAGCAGCTGGGCGTCACCCGTCCGACCATCTACCGCTGGATGGACGACCGGACACTCAACTACGTGCGCGACGACATGAGCGGGCGCACCTTCGTGGTCCGCCGCGACATCGACAACCTCAAGCGCGTGGCCCAGGAGCTTGATGTCGAGGCCTGATCCCCAGTCGGACCAATAGGACGGCACCGCGACGCCGGGGCATCAGCCCCGGCGTCGCTGCTCTATGGCTTCCATAGGTGCGGGTGGTGGGTGGCCGATCGGCGGCCGGCCCGGGCCGATCAACCGGAGATCCCGCCTTCTGGCGGTGTGAGCGAGCACCGCCGCTCAGGCTGGTCCGGGGCCAGCCTTGCGGCTCGGACGTGGGGCCGGCCGAAGCCGGCTGACGCAGGCGGAACGTCTGCCAGTCGACGCCCCATCACTTGCCCAGGAACCGGAGCGCTGGAGCCAGTGAGGTCGAGGCTCGTTGAGAGCGGATCGGGCCACCGCCCTCCCGAAACTCCACCGACTCGACGAACGGTCTATCGGCGTCGGGCCGTGGTCGAAGGCCCCACCACCGAACACCGTCCGACCGTTCTCGTAAGTTCCGTTGGAGTCGTGACGGGGCCACCTCGATCTCGATGGCCACCTCCGAGCCGACGTGGAGCCGGGGAGCGCCGTCAGCGGTCGCTTGCCGGCCTGCCCGGTTCGTCGACGAGAAGTCGGAGCCCGGCCAGGTCTTCGATGGCCGTCGGTCTTCCCCCCTGGAGGTAGACCCGGAGGACCCGTGCCGAGATACCCGCGGCGACCTCGTAGGGAATCGTGCCCAACTGCTTGGCGAGGTGCGCCAGCGATGTCGGCGGCTCGTCGCCGCCAGCGACGAGCACCTCGGAGCCCGTGGTGGCCCCCGTCCCCGCCGGGAGCGCGATGACCGTCTGGTCCATGCTGATCCGCCCGAGCACCGGCGCGACCTTGCCTCCGACGCGCATCGCACCCAGCCCCGAGAGCCCGCGCCGGTAGCCATCCGCGTAGCCGACCGGGATCAGCGCCGCCAGTTCTGCCCGATCTGACCGGTACGTTCGCCCGTAGCCGACGGTATCGCCGGGCGCGAGGCGAATGACCCGGGTGATGCGGCTCACCAGCCCGAGGGCCGGCCGCATTCCCACCGGCAGCGGTTCGCCCTCGATCGCCGGCAGCCCGTAGAGCGCGATCCCGAGGCGGACCATGGCGTGGGGATGGCGACCGCGAACGATCGCCGCGCTGTTCGCCGCGTGCACCGTCTGGGGGACGATGCCTTCGGCCGCGAGGAGCGCGACGCAGTCGCGGAGCGCGGCGTCCTGCGCGGCGGTGAAGGCTGGGCTGGGGCCGTCGGCGTCGGCGAAGTGGGTCATCACCGCGGCGAGGGACAGACCCGGCGTTCGCGCCACGCGGCGCGCGACGGCCACCGCGGTCTCCGGTGGCGCGCCGAAGCGTCGCATCCCGGTGTCGACCTTGACGTGGACCTGTACTGGCAGCGCCTGGTCCGATGCCCGGGCCCTGGAAGCCACCAGGTCGACAAACGCCGGATCCACCAGCGTCAGGCTCAGGGCCGCCTCGATGGCGGTGGCCACCTCTGAGGGGTCGACGGGCCCAAGGACGAGGATCGGCGCCCGTAGGCCGGCGCGCCGGAGCGCCAGGCCCTCGTCGACGGTCGCGACCGCGAGGTGCTTGGCTCCCGCGGCGACAGCCGCCCGGGCGACCATGGTGGCCCCGTGGCCGTAGCCGTTCGCCTTGACGACCGCCATCACGGCCGCCGGCGCGGCGAGGGTGCGGGCGGCGCCGACGTTGGCCGTGATCGCGTCCAGGTCGACGACGGCCCGCGTGGGACGACCCGGCACCTCCCAGGCGGGCGACGCCGCCGCGGCCCAGGCCCCGGCCCGGGATGGCCGGACTCCCTCGGTGCGGGACCTCACCCGAGGGTCGACCCCGTGCCTCGCGGCTGGGCCTCGCTGACGTCGGAGACCCCCTCCGACTCGAGCCTGGCGATGACCCGGACGAGGTCGGCTCGGCTCACGATCCCGATGAGTCGCCCGGTGGCGTCGACCACGGGGACCGGGTTCACCCGCCGGTCGAGCATCAGCGTCGCGACCTGCGACAGGGTGGCGGTCGACCGGATGTTGTAGACCGGCGAGGTCATCAGGTCGGCGGCGGTGGTGGCGAGCACGTGCCGGATCTCGTCGTCGTAGTCTCGGCCGGCGTCGGCGAGGAAGAGCGCGTCAAGGAACGGCACGACCGTCGGCAGTTCGACGTCCGCCTCGCGGGCGATCAGGTCGGACTCGGTGATGATGCCCACGATCTCGTCCCCGTCGAGGACGGGCACCCCGGGCAGCCCGGACTCGGCGAGGGTCCGGGCGACCGTGGCAATCGAGTCACCCGGGCGCACGGTCGGGACATCGGCGCGCATCAGCGCGCCGACGCGGGGTGTGTCGTCGGGCGCGTCGTCCGACGCGTTCGTCCCGTGGGCCGCGGTGCGCTCCGTCGGGGGCTCAGGCACCGTCGGCTCCCTCGGCCTCGAGGGCGGCGATCTCGGCGGCGATCGCCAGCGGCAGGTCGCCGGCGACGAGCCCGAGCGTGCCGGTCCGCGCCTCGAGGCGACGCGCGGCCCGGGTGCCGAGCAAGACCGCCAGGCCCGCCGCGTCCAGCGGCGCGAGCCCCTGCGCGAGGAGCGCGCCGATGGTCCCGGCCAGGACGTCCCCCGTCCCGGCGGAAGCCAGCGAGGTTGGGGCGTCGTCCGCGACCAGCGTCCGCTCGCCGTCGGTCACCACCGTGTAGCCGTACTTGAGGACCACCACCTGGCCGGCGTCGCGGGCGGCCGCCCTGGCGGCGGCCACCGGGTCGGCGGTGATCTCCTCGGTATCCCGACCGGTCAGCCGGGAGAGCTCCCCTGGGTGCGGCGTCAGCACCGCCATGCCCGGCGTGAGGAGTGTCGTCCACGCCTCCTGCTTGGCCAGCCAGTTCAGGCCGTCGGCGTCGACGACGATCGTCTTGCCCTGCACCACCGGCCCGGCGGGGGTGTCCTCGGCCGCCGTGGCGCTCCTGGTCGGCGCGGCCTCGCGGCCGGTCGAGAAGCCGAGCGAGGAGGAGCGCGAGGAGCCTGCGGACCCGGAGGAGCCGGCGAACCCGATCGCCGTCGCGTTGCCGCGAGCCGTGCCGAAGAGGGCGCCCAGGAGCCCCGCGGTCGACTCGTCGTCGCCGAGGCCGGGGCCGACCACGAGCGCCGTCGCCTTCTCCAGCTTCCCGGCGATCTCCTCGACCGCCCGCCGGGCACCCGCGACCGACTCGGTCTCCGGGAGCGGCACGTAGGCCGCCTCGAGCACCGCCGGGGCGATGGCGCCGACGATCCCGCGCGGCACGGCGAGGACCACGATCCCCGCGCCGGCCCGCCCCGCCGCCTGCGCACAGAGCGCCGCGGCGCCGACGTAGGAGGGGGACCCGGCCACGATGACCAGGCCGCCGACGCCCCACTTGTGGGCTCCGGCGACTCGCCTAGGCAGGACGCGCCGGGCAAACGCCGCGTCGATCGTCCGGTCGTTCGGTCCGAGGGTCGGGCGCGACGCCTCGGCCGTCGTCGCGCTCCCCGCTGTCGGACTTGCCTGCGTCGTCACGGTCTGCTTCCCCTACTCCGGTCGCCCCGACCCTGGTCGTAGCGTGCCAGGCGCCGGCGCGTAACCCGTCAATCGTCGTCGCGAACGCTAGAGAGGACCGTCCGTCCCGGTCACAGGACACGGCCGCTCGGCTCCCTCGTCGCGGGCGGTCAGTTGGCCCGCGAGCGTCGCGCCCCGGACCGCCACGACGAACGCCATCGCGTCAGACCGCGAGTGCGTCAGCGAGACGCTGAAGTGGTCGAGCCCGAGGTGGGCGGCGCGCTCGGCGGCGCGGCCGTGGAGGATGAGCACCGGCTTCCCGCGCCGGTTCGGAAGGACCTCCATCTCCCGCCAGCGGATCCCGACGATGCCCGTACCGAGGGCCTTCGAGGTGGCCTCCTTGGCGGCGAAGCGGGCAGCGAGTTCGGGGACCCGCCGGGCATACCGCTCGCGTTCGCGCTCGGTGTAGACGCGGCGCAGGAAGCGCTCGCCGAAGTCTCGCAGGACGCGTTCGATCCGGGCGATCTCGATGATGTCGACGCCGACCGCGACGGCGCCGCTCGCCTCGGGGTCGAACTCCGGCACATACCGGGATGGCGACCGCTTCCCGTCCGTGGCGTCCCCTCCCCTGGCATCGCGACACCCGCGGCGATCCGCGTCATCCCCATCCGTCCCCGTCGGGTCCTCCGCCGGGCGATTGTAGACCCAGCCCGCCGCGGCGCCCAACCGGACTCCGCCCGGCCGGGACCGTCGTCTCAGACTGCCGGCGCGCCGACGGGGCGGTAGGCGTCGTGGAATCGTCGCCGCTCGGACTGGAAGGTGCCGCGCTCGATCGCCCGCCGCATCGTCGCCATCTGGCGGGCGAGGAAGCGGAGGTTGTGGACGGAGGCGAGCCGCAGCCCAAGAACCTCCTCCGTGCGGAGAAGGTGGTGGACATAGGCGGCGGTGAAGCGCGCGCAGGTGGCGCAGTCACAGGTCGGGTCGATCGGCGCGTGGACGTCCCGCCACGCGACGGCACGCAGGTTGGCGCGCCCGGTCGGCGTGAAGAGCGCGCCGTTGCGGGCGAGTCGCGTCGGGAGCACGCAGTCGAAGAGGTCGATCCCGCGGGCGACCCCCTCCCAGAGGTCTTCCGGCGAGCCGACCCCCATCAGGTACCGCGGCTTCCCGGGGGGCAGATGCGGGGTGGTCGCTTCCAGCATCGCGGCCATCACCGGCTTGGGCTCTCCCACGCTCAGCCCGCCGACGGCGCACCCGTCGACCTCCGCCTCGGCGAGCACCATGGCGCTCTGGCGCCGGAGGTCCTCCTCCATCCCGCCCTGGCTGATCCCGAAGAGGGCGACGCCACGGGCCGGCCCCCCAAGCTCGCGGTGGGTGGCAATGCAGCGCTCCAGCCACCGGGCGGTGCGGGCGGTGGCGTCGGCGATGGGAGCGCGGGGCGCGGGGAGTCCGATCAGGTGGTCAAAGGCCATGATCACGTCGGCGCCGAAGGCGAGCTGGAGCGCTACCGACCGCTCCGGCGACACCGTGTGGAGCGACCCGTCGACGTGAGAGCGGAAGGTCGCACCGTCCTCGGTCACCTTCGTCTGCCCCGCCAGGCTGAAAATCTGGAACCCGCCGCTGTCGGTCAGCACCGGTCGGTCCCAGCCCATGAAGCGGTGCAGCCCACCGGCGGCGGCGATCAGCTCCGGACCCGGCCGCAGCATCAGGTGGTAGGTGTTGGCGAGGACGATCTCGGCGCCGGTGCCGGCCACCTCGTCCGGGTGGAGTGTCTTGACGGTCGCCTGGGTGCCGACCGGCATGAAGGCGGGTGTCTCGACGGTGCCGTGGGGGGTGCTGAGCCGACCCCGCCGTGCCCACGTCACCCCGGTCGTGTCCTCGGCGAGGAGGTCGAAGGTCGCCGGGCCCGACGGGCGGGACGGGCGGGTGGTAGCTGCGGGTACCATGGCGCCATGCTACGAGGGGACCGACGGACCGATCAAGGGCGACGCCCATCCCGCGGCGGCGTCCGCGTCCGCGTCCAGCAGTGGGCGTTCGGTGGTCTCTACGGCCCCGGCGCCCGCTGGTACGACCGCTTCACGAGATGGCTCTTCCTCGGCGAGTGGCAACGATGGCAGGAGATCGTGCTCAGCGACCTCCCCGGCCGGGGGCTCGTGGTCGAGGTCGGCTGCGGGACAGGCAGGCTGGCGTCCGTCGCGTCCTCGGCGGCTCGCCCATGGCTGGCCACCGATCGGTCGCCGTCGATGCTCGCCGCGGCGCGGAAGCGGGGGCGGCCCGCCGGACCATGGTTCGTCCGGGCCGACGCGGCGCGGCTGCCGCTGGCGACCGGCACCGCGATCGCGATCGTCTCCACGTTCCCGAGCCGGTACATCGTGCGCCCGGAGGTCGGGGCCGAACTGGCCCGGGTCCTCGCTCCGGGGGCCGGGCTGGTGGTCGTCCTGAGCGCGGAGCTGGCGGCGTCCGGCCTTCGACGCCGCCTCCGGCGGTGGGCGCTGCGGCGCTTCTACGGCGGGAGCTCAAACCTGGAGGCGACGTTCGCCGTGCCCGGCTTCGCGGGCAACGTCACGACCGAGAGGTCACGGTGGGGGACCGCGACCGTCTACCGCGGCGGGCCGGCATGACCCGCCCGGGTGTGGCCACCGGCGATCGTTCCCGGCCGTCGTTGTGACCTCGACAAATTAGCCCTGGGCGCGGTTGTACCCGGCCGCCTGCCGACGCTGGCGCGCCCGCTCGACCGCACTGAGACCGCTCGGCGCGGGAGCCGGTGTCGCGGCGGCGGGACGTTGCACCTTGCTGGCCGGCACCGTCGGCGTCCTCGCCGGAGCGGGGCTCGGCGTGTCGCCCCCGTCGTCGAGGACCAGCAGGTCCGCGAGGGGATTGGCCTTGGACGCGACAGCGGGTTCGGCCTTCTTGGCCTTCGACACCGTCGAGGCGGAACTGGTGCTGGTGCTCGGCTTCGACGTCCCGCCGGCGGCGACCTTTGCGGCTGGGGTCGTCTTTCCCGCGGCGCCGGTCGACTTGACGGTAGTCGTCTTGGACGCCGACGTGGTCGACTTGGCGGAGCTCGTCGACTTGGCGGCCGATGACGATTTGGCCGCCGTTCCCTTGCCCACGCCAAGGTCCCGCTCGACGCTCTTGCCGACGTTCTCGACCTGAGCCTTCATGCCGCGCAGTTCGGTGTTGACCGTGTTCCGGAGGTCGGTAGCGCCGGCCTCGTTCAAGCTCTTCTCGAACTCGCCGGTGAGGTCGGTGGTCATCCGCCGGAAGTCGCGCACCGCGCGACCCATCTGCCCGGCGACCTCGGGCAGCTTCCCGGGGCCGAAGATCAGCAGCCCGGCGACGAGGATGATCAGCAACTCGGGGCCGCCGACGCCTGGGATCATGATCCGTCCTTCGGCGGGGGCTCACGCCGCGATCGGCGACCCACCGCTCCGCACCCTACCGTCCGTGGCACAATCTCTTACCGAGTATAGCCACCGTGCGCATCCGGTGGCGACCCGTCCGGACGCCCAGGCAGGGGCAGGTTGCGGCTGCCTAAGGTAAGGGAGGCCGCCGATGAGGATCCTGCACCGACTGGTCGGGCAGCGCGATGGTCCTGACGGCAACGAGGCGGCCACGGAGAGCGAGCAGGCGATGCGGATCGTGGTCGGCCTTGGCAACCCGGGACGGGAGTATGCCGGCACGCGGCACAACGTCGGATTCCTCGTCGCCGACGAGCTCGCGCGGCGGGTCGGCGCCGATGGGTGGCGGAAGAAGTTCCGCGCCGAGCTGACCGAGGGGGCCCTCCAGCCTCCGGGCGAGAAGCTCGTGCTCGTCAAGCCGCAGACGTTCATGAACCTGAGTGGGAGCGCCGTCGGCGAGGTTGTCCGGTGGTACCACGCGCCGCTGGGCCACCTCCTGGTCGTCCAGGACGACCTCGACCTCCCCTTCGCCGAGCTGCGCCTGCGGCAGCGGGGAAGCGCCGGTGGCCACAACGGCCTCTCATCGATCATCGCCCAGCTGGGGACCATCGAGGTGGCCCGGCTGAAGATCGGGATCGGCCGGGGGCGGGGGCGGGTGGACCCGTCCGACCACGTGCTCTCCCGCTTCTCCCGCGAGGAGGAGGCGGACTTGCCGTTCCTGGTCGGCGCCGCCGCCGATGCAGTCGAGCGCTGGGCGCGGGAAGGGATCGTCGCCGCGATGAACACGACCAACGGCAAGGCCGAGGCCGTCGCGGGGCCGGCACCTGCCGCCCGTGCCGCGCCCGCGGACGGCCAGGGTCGCCGTCGCCAACGAGCGGAGCGGCCCAAGGCCGGCACGACGGCGGACACTGCCGATAATCGACGGTAGTCGGCGGTGACGGCGGGACGCCCACCAGGGTCCGCAAGGCGGACAGCGGGGACGGGGCTGGGCGAGTGGCGCAGTGCGTCGGGGGGAGGTTAGCGGTGGGATCCAGCGGGCGCGCCGACGCCGGTGAGGGCGACGCTCGCTCGGCGGGCCCGGGTGCAGTTGGGGAACAACCGACTGGCGGGCACGGCGTGCGCCGGGTCGTCGTGGTCGGCGCGGGCACGATGGGGACCGGGATCGCCCAGGTCGTCGCCGGCGCGGGGTTCGACCTCCAGTTGGTCGACGAGTCGCCAGCCGCACTGGAGCGGGCGGGCGTCACTCTCGACCGGCAATGGGCGCGGGCCGTCGAGCGGGGTCGGCTCGGGGCAGAGGAGGCCGAGATCGCGCGACGGCGCGTGACGATGGCCTCGACCGCCGAGGGCCTGGCCACCGTCGACCTCGTCATCGAGGCGGCCTACGAGGACCTCGCCACGAAGCGGGGGATCCTGGCCTCTCTGGCTCCGGCGCTCCCCGAGGGGGCGATCCTCGCCAGCAACACCTCGTCGATCTCGATCACGGCCCTGGGGGCCGCGACCGACCGACCCGACCGCGTCGTCGGCATGCACTTCTTCAACCCGGTCCCGGTGCTCGAACTCGTCGAGGTGGTTCGAGGCCACCTCACCTCCGACGAGACGGTCGACCGCGTGACCGCGGTCGCCCGTGATCTCCGGAAGACGCCGGTGGTCGTCCAGGACTACCCAGGGTTCGTCTCGAACCGGGTCCTGATGCCGATGGTCAACGAGGCCATCTTCTGCCTCGGGGAGGGGGTCGCGGACCGCGAGGCGATCGACACCGTGATGCGCCTCGGGATGGCCCACCCGATGGGTCCGCTCGCGCTGGCCGACCTGATCGGGCTGGACGTCTGCCTCGCGATCCTCGAGGTGCTCCAGCGGGACCTCGGCGAGGACAAGTACCGGCCGGCCCCGCTGCTGCGGCGGATGGTGGCCGCCGGCAAGCTGGGACGGAAGTCGGGCGAGGGCTTCTACGCCTACGGCGGGTGATCCGGACCGGGCGAAGGGAGGCGAGCACGGTGGAAGCATCGGACGTCGGCCCGGGCGGGGCGGGCTCCAGCGACGTCTGGGGCGCCCGGGATGACGCACGCGCGCGCCCGATCAAGGTGCTGGTGGCGAAGCCGGGACTCGACGGACACGACCGGGGCGCCAAGGTGATGGCCCGGGCGATGCGCGACGCCGGCTTCGAGGTGGTCTACACGGGGCTCTTCCAGACCCCGGAGATGATCGCGAGCGCGGCGGCCCAGGAGGACGTGGACGTCGTCGGGCTCAGCATCCTCTCCGGGGCGCACCTCACGCTCTTCCCACTGATCATGGACGCGCTGCGGGAGCGTGGCGTGGACGACGTGCTCGTCGTCGCCGGCGGTACCATCCCGGCCGAAGACCTGGCCGAGGTCGAAGCGATGGGCGTCGCGGCCGTCTTCGGCCCGGGCACGCCGATGCGGACGGCCATCCAGTTCATCCGGGAGCGCACGCCGCGTCGGGACGAGCCGTGACGGACGTCTCGGCCGGCGACGGGCCGGTGACCGACGTTCCGCCACCCGCGACCCCGAGGCAGGACCTCGTCGACCGACTCCTCGCTGGTGACCGACGGGCGCTCGCTCGGGTGCTGACCCGGATCGAGAATGGCGACCGGGTCGGGGCGGCGGCATCGGCGCGGCTCTACGCGCACGGGGGGCGTGCCCACGTCGTAGGGGTGACCGGTCCCCCCGGCGCCGGCAAGAGCACGCTTGTCGGCGCCCTGATCGGCGCGTATCGGGAGCAAGGGCGATCGGTCGGCGTCGTGGCCGTGGACCCGTCGAGCCCGATGAGCGGGGGGGCGACGCTCGGCGACCGCATCCGCATGGGAGCCTGGCACGGCGACGATCAGGTCTTCGTCCGCAGCATGGCCAGCAGGGGCCACGGCGGCGGGGTCGCGCGGGCGACGACCGATCTGGTCGACGCGCTCGACGCCGCGGGCTTCAACCCGGTGATCGTCGAGACGGTCGGGGCGGGGCAGGGTGAGATCGATGTCGCCGCCCTGACCCACACGACGCTGCTCGTCCAGGTCCCGGGGACCGGGGACGCGGTGCAGACCCTGAAGGCGGGCGGACTGGAGGTCGGCGACATCCTGGTGGTCGGCAAGGGCGATCTGCCCGGAGCGGCCGGCCTCGAAGCGGACCTCCGCGGCATGCTCACCCTCGCCGAGCCGGATCCCCCCTCGCGTCGGGCCGTGCCGGGCCAGGACGCCTGGCCGGTGCGGGTCATCCGGGTCTCGGCGCAGACCCAAGAAGGGGTAGCGGAACTCGCCGACGCGATCGACGCCCATCGCGCCCACCTGGCGCGCTCCGGAGAGATCGTGACGCGCCTGCGCGCCCGGGCCGAAGCCACCCTGCTGGCGCGGCTGCGGGCGCTCCTCGAGGCGCAGGTGGCCGGGACGACCGCCGACCGACGGGTGGCAGACGCCGTCGCCGCGGTCGCGGCACGGACGCGGACACCCGACGAGGCGCTCGCCTCCGTCCTCACGGTGCTGGCGGAGCGTGGCGCGCCCTGGGCCGGAGCTGCCGCAAACAACCGATCGGCCTCTTTCGGGCGCCGCTGATCCCGCGCTGACTCCAACTCGGCCCTCGGCCCTCGGCGGTCGGACCGGCTGCCGAGGTACCGCCCGCTGAGCGGGACGGTCGGCAGTCGCCTCAACCCGTGCCGGCCCGCGCGGCGGCGACGCGGTTGGCGATCAGCGCGGCGGTCGCGCCGGCGCCCACGCCGTTGTCGATGTTGACCACCGTGAGGCCCGGCGCGCAGCTCTGGAGCATCGTCGTCAGCGCACCGACGCCGCCGCCGCCGAAGCCGTAGCCGACCGACGTCGGCAGGCCGATCACGGGCACGGCGACCAGGCCGGAGACCACGGACGGGAGGGCGCCGTCCATCCCGGCAGCGACCACGATCGCGTCGACGCCGTCCGCGGTCAGGCGTTCCAGCGGCGTCACCAGGCGGTGCAGGCCCGCGACACCCACATCGTCGACCCGGGTCACCTGGCACCCCATCTCGCGGGCGACGAGTGCCGCCTCGGCCGCGACCGGGCCGTCCGACGACCCGGCCGCGAGGATCCCGACCCGGCCGCCCGTCGGCGCCACGGACGCGCCCTCGCGGGAGACGACCGCGGCTCGCGCCACGGGGTGAATCTCCACGCGGAACCCGCGCCGGACCCCGGACTCAATCGCTCCGAGGGTGGACGGCCGGCAGCGGCTGGCGATCGCCCGCCCGGAGCGCTCGGCCAGCCGGATCAGACTCGCCACCACCTCGTCGTCCGACTTGGGTTCCGCGAACACGATCTCCGGGATACCGCTCCGCCGCCGCCGGTCGTGGTCAAGGTGCGGACCGACCTCGTCGGCCGACTCGCCGCTCGCATTGGACGGTCGCCCGGTGTCCGCGTGGGCCCCGTCCGCGGCGAGCAGGGCGCGGCGGATGTCGTCGAATGGCCGCGGTGCGTCGTTCGTCATAGCGGTCCGCTCGGTGTCGCGGGAGGACCGACCTCGTCAGTCCCGTCGGGTTCCGCTTCGGTCGAGACATCGGTCCCAGCATCGCCGGCCGGTGCCAGCGCCGCGTCGATCATGGCGCCGATCCGTGAGGGTGGGTGCTCGACCGGTTCTCCATTGGGCGTGAGCGGGAGGTCGGCGAGGAACTCGACGTTTCCCGCGGGACCGACCAGGGGTGAGCGGACGAGCCCGGAGACGGCGAACCGCTCCTCCCCCGCCGCGGCCAGCACCGTCTCCAGGACCCGGCGGTGGACGACCGGATCGCGCACCACGCCTCCCTTCCCCACGTCCCGCGCCCCGGCCTCGAACTGGGGCTTGATGAGCGGTACGCACCGTCCGCCGGGACGGAGGAGCCGGGCCGCGACCGGGAGGATGAGACGGAGGGAGATGAACGAGACGTCGATCACGACCAGGTCGACCGGCTCCGGCAGGCCCTCGAGGAGCCGCGCGTTGGTCCGCTCCAGAACGACGACGCGATCGTCGCGCCGGATCCGCTCGTCGAGCTGGCCGTAGCCGACGTCGACCGCGTAGACCCGGGCGGCGCCGGCCTGGAGCAGGCAGTCGGTGAACCCGCCGGTGCTCGCTCCAAGGTCCGCGGCGACCAGCCCACCGGGATCAACGCCGAAGGCATCGAGCGCGTGGGCCAGCTTCTCGCCACCGCGGCTGACGAACCGGGGCGACGCGGCGAGGCGGACGTCGTCCTGGGAGGCGATCGGCACACCGGCGCGGCGGACGGGCTCGCCGTTGACGAGGACGTCGCCGGCGAGGATGAAGGCTCGTGCCCGGGAGCGGCTCTCCAGCAATCCTCTGGCGACGACTTCCTCGTCGAGGCGACGGCGGGTCGCCATCACCCTCCCGCCGTCCGCGCCAGGAAGGGCGCCGTCTGGCCGTGGCAGAGCGCGACGGCGAGGGCGTCGGCCGCGTCGTCGGGGTGCGGGACGGTCGCGAGCCCGAGCGCGAGCCGGACCATCTCCTGCATCTGCGGCTTGTCGGCCTTGCCGTAGCCAACGACCGCGTGCTTGACCTCGGAGGGGCTGTACTCCACGACCGGGACGCCGGCCCGTGCGGCCGCCAGCAGGACGACACCGCGTGCCTGGCCAACCACGATCGCCGTGGTCACGTTGCGGGCGAAGAAGAGCTGCTCGACCGCGACGACGTCGGGCCGGTGCTCGGCGAGCAATCCGGTGAGGGCGTCGAACAGCGTCAGCAGGCGCTCCGCCATCGGCCGGTCGGACGACGTCTCGAGCACGCCAAACGCGAGTGGCGTCGGCTCCGGGTCGTCGTCGACCACGCCGAACCCAAGGCGAGCCGTGCCCGGATCGATGCCGAGCGTGATCATCGGAGTCCCTCGGGCTCGGCGGAATCCCTACCCAACCGCGGCCAGGACCTCGTCGTTGACGTCGAGGTTGGAATAGACCTGCTGGACATCGTCGAGGTCTTCGAGGCGCTCCAGGAGGCGGATCGCCTTGACGGCCACGTCGTTGTCCGGGGCGATCAGGGTCTTCGGCCGCATGATCAGCTCGGCGTTCTCGACCTCGTAGCCGGCGGCGGTCAGGGCCTCCTGGATCCGGTGGAGGTCGGACGCGTCGGTGTAGACCTCCACCGACCCGTCGTCCACCTGGACGTCGGCGGCGCCCGCGTCGATCGCGACGAGGGCGATCTCGTCGGCGACGTCGCCGCTCGCCCTGAGCGCGATCATCCCGGTGTGATCGAAGAGCCAGCCGACGCTCCCCGACTCGCCGAGCGTGCCGCCGGCCCGCGTGAGCACGGCGCGGACCTCGCCCACCGTACGGTTCCGGTTGTCGGTCATCGCCTGGATCATCACCGCGGTACCGCCGGGCCCGTACCCCTCGTAGTAGACCTCGTCGAACTGGTCGCCCGCCTCGGCGCCGGCGGCGCGGTCGATCGCCCGCTGGATGTTGTCCTTCGGCATGCTCTCGGACCGCGCCTTCTGGACGGCGATCCGCAGGCGGGGGTTGGCGTCGGGGTCGGGCAGCCCGGTGCGCGCCGCCACCGTGATCTCGCGGGCGAGCTTCGTGAAGAGCTGGCCGCGCTTGGCGTCGGCGGCGCCCTTCTGCCGCTTGATCGTCGACCACTTGGAATGCCCGGACATCTCGCCCCGCTCCTGGTGCCCACCGCTATGTCAAGCCGTACAGCGATAGGGGCGAGTATACCACCGGCCCGGCGTCGTCCCTCAGGCGGGAAGGGTGGCCGGATCAGCAGATGCGAGGTCGCCTTTTGCGGTACCGGGCCGCCGGAGACGCTTGAACTATGCGTAAATCTCGTCTAGGCTTCGGAACGCTTATCGCCGCAAACCCAAGCCAGCAGGGAGGACCATCGCTTCCCGGTGTCCGTGTCGTCCCCGGTCCCCGTCGGGGTAACGACGTCTCCGTCGGTCCTCGGCGACCACTTCGCCGGGACTCCGGTCTGCCGATTCGGTCCGCCGTCCCGGTCGCGGCCCCGCCGCGTCCCGCCGGCCCAACGGATGGTGAGGAGCCAGATGCTGACGAGCCTGCTCGAAAAGGGTAAGGATCAGGGCTACCTGCTGTCGGACGACATCATCGCGGCGTACCCGAACCCCGAAGAGCAGATCGAATCGCTCGACGACCTCTACAGCACCCTCGTCGCCGAAGGCATCGAAGTCCTCGACCAGGCACCGGCCACCCCGCCCCAGAGCACGGTCCGGGTCAAGGACGTGGTGGCGGTCCCCGTCCCCGCTCACGCCGAGCCGATCGTCCGCCCGGAGCGCCCGGCGAAGCCGGAGCGGGTCGACCGCCAGGAGCAGGCCGAGGCGCTGGCGGCGGCCGGCGTCGGCGACTCCGTTCGCCTCTACCTGCAGGAGATCGGCGAGACCGACCTGCTGACGATGCAGGAAGAGGTCTGGCTGGCGAAGCGGATGGAGCGGGGCCTGCAAGCGGTCGCGCGGCTCGAGACGGAAGAGCTCTCGCCCGAGCTGCGCGATGCGCTCGAGGCCGACAAGCTCGACGGCGAGAAGGCCCGCTCCCACCTGATCCAGGCGAACCTCCGGCTCGTGGTCTCCGTCGCCAAGAAGTACGTCGGCCGCGGCCTCTCGTTTCTGGATCTGATCCAGGAGGGGAACATCGGCCTGATGAAGGCCACCGACAAGTTCGACTACCAGCGTGGCTACAAGTTCAGCACCTACGCCACCTGGTGGATCCGGCAGGCGATCACGCGTGCGATCTCGGACCAGAGCCGCACGATCCGGCTGCCGGTCCACGTCGGTGAGACCATCAACCGGGTCAAGAAGACGGGACACCGCCTGCAGCAGATCCTGGAGCGGGAGCCGACCCAGGAAGAGATCGCGCGGGCGATGGACATCGCCGACGAGAAGGTCCGGCAGGTCCTCGACGTCTCGCGCCACCCCGTCTCGCTGGAGGCGCCGGTCGGGCAGGACGGCGACGCGTTTCTCGGCGACTTCATCGAGGACGAGACGATGCCGGCGCCGCTGGAGCTGGCCTCCCAGCAGCTGCTCAAGTCGCAGATCGGCGACGCTCTCGACAAGCTGACCGAGCGGGAGCGGAAGATCATCCTGCTCCGGTTCGGGCTCGAGGACGGGCGGTTCCGCACCCTCGAGGAGGTCGGCCGGGAGTTCGGCATCACCCGCGAGCGGATCCGTCAGATCGAGGCGAAGGCGCTCCGCAAGCTCCGCCATCCCAGCTACAGCCGCAAGCTGCGGGGCTACCTCGAATAGTCTCCTCCCGCCCGGCGACATATCGGTGCAGATTCAACCAGCGGCGGGGCCGGCAGCATACGCCAGCCCCGCCGCTGGTTCGCGTTGCGTGGGGCCCGGTACGCGCACGGTGCCGAGCCCCGAGTGCCGAGCACGGTCTGATCGACCACGACGGCTCGGTCCGGCACCGCATGGTGTCTCGGTCGCTAGCTTGGCGCGGCGAAGATGAGGACCGCGTTGTGCCCTCCGAAGCCCAACGACGAGCTCATAACGTGCCGGAGCTGGGCCGACCGGGCGGTGTTTGGGACGCAGTCGAGCCGGCACTCGGGATCCGGGGTGGCGAAGTTGGTGGTCGGCGGGACGCAGCTATCGGCGATCGCCGCGAGGCAGATCACCGCCTCGATCGCCGCCGCGGCGCCGAGCAGGTGTCCCGTCATCGACTTGGTGGAGCTGACCGGAAGGCGATCGAGGCCGTCCCCGAAGACCGTCCGCAGCGCCTGCGTCTCGAGCTTCTCGTTGAGGGGTGTCGAGGTGCCGTGGGCATTGACGTAGTCGATGTCTTCGGGGCCGATACCGGCGGACGTGAGGGCCATCCGCATTGCCCGGACGGCGCCCTCGCCGCCCGGGGCCGGCTGCACGATGTGGTTGGCGTCGTCCGTCGACCCGTAGCCGACGACCTCGCCGAGTGGCGTCGCGCCGCGGGCGATCGCCCGCTCCCGCTCCTCCAGCACGAGCATCGCGCCGCCCTCGGCGAGCACGAACCCGTCTCGATCGGCGTCGAAGGGGCGGCTGGCGCCCGCGGGGTCGTCGTTGCGCGTGGAGAGCGCGCCCATGGCGTTGAACCCGGCGACGCCGAGCTTCGTGATGGGCGCCTCGCCGCCGCCGGCCACCGCCGCGTCGGCCTCGCCGCGGCGGATCATCCCCGCGGCCTCGCCGATCGCGTGAGCGCTGCTGGCGCAGGCGGAGGTCGGCGCGAAGTTGGACCCCTTGGCGCCGAGGGCGATCGCGACCTGGCCGGAGGCCATGTTCGGCAGGAGCATCGGGATGAAGAACGGACCGAGGCGACGGGGCCCCCGCTCGGCAAGGGTCGCCGCGCCCTGCTCCAGGGTCTCCAGGCCGCCGACGCCGGTGCCGACGAGCACGGCGACCCGCTCGGCCTCGTCCCCGGCGAGGGACAGCCCGGCCTGCGCCGCCGCTTCCCGGGCGGCGGCGACGGCGTACTGCGCGTAGCGGTCCATCCGCCGCGCTTCTTTGCGGCCCAGGGCGCCCTCGGCGTCGAAGCCCTTGACCTCGGCGGCGAAGGTCGTCTCGAAGCCGTCCGTGTCGAACCGTGTGATCGGAGCGACCCCGGAGCGACCATCCCGCACCGCGGCCCAGACGTCGGGCGCCGAGAGGCCGACCGGTCCGATCGCCCCCATGCCCGTCACAACCACTCGCCGCGGACCCGCCATACTCGTTCCCGTCCTCTCCACCGCAAGCCGGATCACGGCGAATCGTACATCGGTCGCGGTTGCCGTCGCGGCTACCCTGGGTGACCAGGCGGAGGCCACCCCGCGGCGCCTTGTTGGCCCCCTATCCCCGTGCTAATCTCGGACCGTGACCGACCCGGCGGTGTTCGTGATGTTTGACGCGGTCTTGAGCCAACAGATTCCGAGCCGGGAGCTGTCCATGGCCGGCTTCGGCCGGGCGTGGTTCGGCGCCCACCTGCGAGAGCAGGTTCAAGGCTCCGTCGCACACGGCACAGGCGGGGTCGGTCGCCCTTCACCTCCCCTCTCCCCACCCGCCGACGAGCATCCCACGCATCGGAGAAGCAGCTTGGGCCTCTCGGCCGTCCCATCCCATGGGGGGAGGAGTCGCACGCCGTGATCGCCCTCGTCGTCGGGCCAGACGCCGCGACCGCGCGCGAGCGGGTCGCTGCCCTCGCCCGCCGGCACGACCCGGCGGGGAGCAACACGAGCCACGTCGACGGCAGGACCGTCGCCCTCCCGTCATTGATCTCGCAGGTCGGCAGCGTCGGCTTCTTCGCCGAGGGTCGGGTCGTCGTCGTCCACGACCTGATGGCCCGCGCGTCCCGGGTCCGCGCCGGCGCGGGCGACGACGACGGGGCCGCCGCGCCCGCGCTCGATCTTGCCCCGCTCTTCGTCGCCGTCCCGCCGGCGAACCTCGTGATCCTGGTCGACCAGGACCTCGCCGGCGTGCCGGCGGCGGTCCGGCGCGCGTTGCCGGCGGACGGGGAGATCGTCGTCTGCGAGCCGCCCCGCGGGGCGCAACTCGTCGCGTGGCTACAGCGCGCCGCCAGGGAAGCCGGGGGCGACCTCTCGGCACCCGCCGCACGCCATCTCGCCGGATGGGTCTACCCCCAGACCTGGTCCGCCAGGCCGAACAACCCCCGCTACGACCGGCCGCCGGACCTCGATCGCCTCCGCAACGAGGTCGAGAAATTGGTCGCCTACGCGCACCCGGACGGGGTGACGCCGCGTCACATCGAGGCGATGGTGGCGCGCGGCGACGAGGACCAGATCTTCCGGTTCGGGGACGCGGTCGCGCGCGGGCAGGTCGGCGCGGCGGTCGTCGAGCTGGCCCGGCTGCTCGACGCCGGCGAGGAGCCGTTCCGGATCACGGCCCAGCTCTCGCAGCAGGCGGAGTTGGCGGCGGTCCTCGCCGCGGCGGGTCCGGGGCGCGAGCCGGCGGCCGTCGGCAAAGACCTCGGGCTACCGAACCCGTCCCGGATGGCCGGTGTGGCGGCCGCCCGTCGCGGCCGGCCGGCCGACGCCGACCTCCGCGCCCTCGCCGGTGCCCTGGAGGTTGACCGGGCGACGAAGCGCGGCGAGCTTCGCCGGCCGGAGGACGGCATCTACGCGCTGCTCGCCCATGCCGGCGGCGGACACGGAACGGGCGGCGCCTAGGTGGCGCCGCCCGCTGCTGCCGCTGCTACCAGACGTCTCCGGATCGTCCGTGCTGTCGGCGAGCCCTACCGGGCCGCCGGCACGGCACCCCGGTTGAATTTCGCCATCAGCCGCGACTTGCGGCGGGCGGCGTTGTTCTTGTGGATGATGCCCTTGTCCGCGGTGCGGTCAAGCATGCTGACCGCGCGGAGCACCGCCGCCTGGGCCTCGCCCTGGTCGCCGCCGCGAATCGCCGTCTCCGCCTTCTTGACGAAGGTCCGGCACGCCGACCGGTACGGCCGGTTCCGGAGGCGGTTGCGCTCCGCCTGTCGCACCCGCTTCAGCGCCGCCTTGCTGTTCGCCACCCTGTCCGATCCTTCCCCTGTGGTCGTGATGGTCACCAAGAAGCCGGGCACGCCGCGACGCGGCGTCGGCAAACCGACCGGCAGATGGTACCAGGTTCCGGCGGTGGCCTCAACGCGGCCGGTCGGTCGGTGATGGCGACGACACCCGTCCCGGGGGCCGGGGAGCCGACCCTACCCCTGGTTCCCGCCGCGCACGCCCCGACGGAGCGGCGACGCGCCGTTCGGACGTCGTCGCCCGCCGGTCTGACCCAGAGCGCGGCGATCGTCTCCCTGGCGTTCGTCGCCAGCCGGGTGCTCGGGCTCCTGCGGGAGGTCCTCTTCGCCGGCCGGTTCGGCACCGGCGGCGAGGCCAGCGCCTACGCGGCGGCCTTCAAGGTGCCCGATCTCCTCTTCCTGGTGATCATGGCCGGGTCGTTCGGCGCCGCCTTCATTCCCGTCTACGCCGGCTTCCTGCAGCGCGGCGACGACGAGCGGGCGTGGGCCCTGGCGACGGCGGTCCTCAACGCCGCGGCGCTGGCGATCCTGGTCCTCGCCGCGGCGACATTCGTGCTCGCCGGACCGATCGTCCGCTACCTCGTCGCGCCGGGGCTGTCGCCGCTGTACCAGGACCTGACCGTCGACCTGATGCGGCTGCTGCTGCTCTCCCCGATCCTGCTCGGGCTCGGGATTGCCGCCAAAGGCATCCTCGAGGCCCAGAACGCCTTCGCGCTGCCCGCGCTGGCGCCCCTGGTCTACAACGCGGCGATCATCGGGGCGCTGCTGGTGCTCGTGCCGCCGTTCGGCATCACCGGGCTCAGCGTCGGCGTGGTGATCGGTGCCGGGCTGCACTTCGCCATCCAGCTTCCGGGTCTGATCCGATCCGGACTCCGGTGGCGGCCTCGGCTCGACCTCCACACGGCCGGCCTCTCGGACGTCTGGCGCCTGCTGGTACCACGGGTGGTCGGGCAGGCTGCCTTCCAGATCAACTTCGTGATCGTCACCGCGTTCGCGTCCCGCGAGGGCGACGCCGGGATCATCGCCCTCAACTACGCCTGGCAGCTGATGATGCTGCCCCACGGCGTGTTGGCGTTGAGCGTCTCGACGGTGATCTTCCCGACGATGGCTCGGCTCTGGTCGGAGGGCAGGGCCGACGCGCTCTCCCAGACCTTCGAGCGCGGCCTTCGGCCGCTCCTCTACCTCACCATCCCGGCGGCGATCGGGCTGTTCGCCTTCCGCGACGGGATCGTCTCGGTCATCTACGGCTGGGGCGCGTTCGACGCCGCCTCGGCGCGGGCGGTGGCGCCGCCGCTCGCCTGGTTCGCGCTCGGGTTGGTCTTCTATGCCCTCGTCGAGGTGCTGACGCGGACCTTCTACGCGATGCAGGACACCCGCACCCCGGTGATCGCCGGCGTCGCGATCATCGTCCTCAACGTCGCGCTCTGTGCGGCGCTGGTCGGTCCGCTCGGGCTGGCCGGGTTGGCGCTCAGTCTGAGCCTCTCCACCGCGGTCGAGGCGACGATCCTCGCGGTAGTGCTCGTGCGGCGCCTTGGCGCGCGCCAGCCAGGCTTCGGCTTCTGGCTGTTCCGGGTGACCATGGCGGCCCTCGCCCTCGGCGGGCTGGTCTGGGCCATGGCTCCGTCACTCTCCGACGTCACGGTGCCGGGCGCCGCCCCACGTATCCTCCAGGTGGCCCTCCTGGGGTTCGCCGTCGGCATCGCGGGGCTGGGCTACGGGTTGGTCTCCCTCATCGGGGGCGTCGAGGAGCTCTCCCAGGTCGGCGTGCCGCTGGGACGCCGCCTGGCGCCTCTGGCGCGCCGGGCCGCCCGCCGGGTGCCGGTGCTCGGGCGGGTGACGCGCCGGGAACGGCGCTGAGGGGCGAACGACTATACTGGGTCGTCCTTCGCATTCACCCGCGCACGACATATCCGGATAAAGCCACCGCATGGACGAAACCCAGACCCAGCCGCGAATCCGCAACTTCAGCATCATCGCCCACATCGACCACGGCAAGTCGACCCTCGCCGACCGCCTGCTCGAGCAGACGCAGACCGTCAGCCGACGCCAGATGGTCGACCAGGTCCTCGACTCGATGGACCTGGAGCGCGAGAAGGGGATCACGATCAAGGCCCGCGCCGTCCGAATGGCGTACGAAGCCAAGGACGGGGAGCGCTACGAGCTCAACCTGATCGACACACCCGGCCACGTCGACTTCTCGTACGAGGTCAGCCGGAGCCTGGCCGCCTGCGAGGGGGCGCTGCTGGTCGTCGACGCCGCGCAGGGCATCGAAGCCCAGACCATGGCCAACGTCTACCTCGCCCTCGAGCACGACCTGGCCATCGTCGCGGTGATCAACAAGATCGACCTCCCGAACGCCGAGCCGGAGCGGGTGGCCGCCGAGGTGGGGCAGTTCATCGGGCTGCTCGACGACGAGGTGATCTTCGCCTCCGCGAAGGAGGGCCGCGGGATCACCGAGATCCTGGAAGCGGTGGTGGCCAAGGTTCCGGCTCCGACCGGCCGCCGTGAGGCCCCCACCCGAGCCTTGATCTTCGACTCGCACTACGATGCCTACAAGGGCGTGATCGCCTACGTGAAGGTGGTCGACGGCGCCATCGGCCGCAACGATCGGATCCGGTTGATCGGCACCGGCAAGGAGGTCGACCTCCTGGAGGTCGGCTTCTTCGGCCCCGACATGCAGCAGGTCCCTGAGCTGACCGCCGGCGAGGTCGGCTACCTCGCGACCGGGCTGAAGGCGGTCAAGGACTGCCAGGTGGGCGATACGGTGACGCTCGCCGCCCGGCCGGCCGCGGCGGCCCTGCCGGGGTATCGCCCGGCCAAGCCGATGGTGTTCGCCGGGCTCTATCCCACGGAGGCGAACGCCTTTCCCCTCCTCCGCGACGCGCTCGAGCGGTTGAAGCTGAACGACGCCTCGCTGACCTACGAGCCCGAGTCGTCGCTCGCCCTCGGCTTCGGCTTCCGGTGCGGCTTCCTCGGGCTGCTCCACATGGAGATCATCCAGGAGCGGTTGGAGCGGGAGTACGACATCGATCTCCTCGCGACCGCTCCGAGCGTCGAGTACGAGGTCGTTCTTCGCGGCGACAAGACGATCAAGGTCGACAATCCCGCCGAGCTCCCCTCACCGGGCGAGATCGAGGAGATCCGCGAGCCCTGGATGGCGATCAACGTGATCGTGCCGTCGCGCTACATCGGCGCGGTGATGGAGCTGGTCACCGGGAAGCGGGGCGTCTACGACGAGCTTGTCTACCTCGACGAGGAGCGGGTCCAGCTCAAGTTCGACATGCCGCTCGGCGAGTTGATCGTCGACTTCTACGATCAGCTCAAGAGCCGGACCCAGGGCTACGCGTCGCTCGACTACAGCTTCGCCGAGCTGCGGCCGGCGGACCTGGTCAAGCTCGACGTCCTGGTCAACGGCGCGCCGGTCGACGCCCTCTCGCTGATCTCCCACCGGGACGACGCCTACTACAAGGGCCGGGAGCTGGTGCAGGCCCTCCGCGCGCTGATCCCGCGCCAGATGTTCGACGTTCCGGTTCAGGCGTCGATCGGCAGCCGGATCATCGCCCGGGAGACCATCCGGGCGATGCGCAAGAACGTCCTTGCCAAGTGCTACGGCGGCGACGTGAGCCGGAAGCGCAAGCTGCTCGAGAAGCAGAAGGAGGGCAAGGCGCGGATGAAGATCGTCGGCAACGTCGAGATCCCGCAGGAAGCCTTCATGGCCGTCCTTAGCCTCGGGGGCGGCGACAAGGCCGTCGCCGCCAAGGACTGACGTGCCGATCTCCCAACGTTCGGTCCTTCCCCCGCAGGTCGAGGGCGCGGCTCCGGAGGACCTCGAACTTCCTGCGGTCCCTACCGTGGTTCCTACCGTGGAGGCAAAGCGGCGGTTGTTCGTGGTCGGGCTCGGGCCGGGAGATCCCGGTGACCGCACCGTGGCGGTGCAGCGCGCGCTCGACGGCGCCGCCCGGATCGTGCTCAGGACCGCCGTCCACCCTGGTCTGGACGACCTGGTAGGCGACCCCCGGGTGGTGACGTGCGACGACCTGTACGATTCCCTGCCGACCTTCGATGCCGTGTACGACGCCGTGGTGGAGCGGGTGCTCACGGCGGCGACTGCCCCGGGGTCGACGGTCTTCGCCGTACCAGGTCATCCCCTCTTCGGCGAGCGAACCGTCCGGTTGCTGCTCAAGCGCCTGGACGACACTGATTCCCAGACCGATCTCGAAGTGACCGTCCTGCAGGGCGTGAGCGCCTTCGACGCGGTCGCGTCGGCGCTGCGCGTGGATCTGATGGCCGAGCAGGTCCAGACGATCGACGCGCTTGAAGTGCGGGACGTGCTGGCATCGGAGCCGTTCGCGGCTGGCCAGATGACGGTCGATCCGTATCGTCCCATCCTCGTGATGCAGGTCTACGACGAGTTCGTCCGAGGGCAAGTTCATCAGTTTTTAGCCGATATGTTGCCCAACGAGCAACCGGTGGTGGTTGCTCGTGCTGGCTCTGTCCACGGCGAGGAGACGACGACTCGTGTGTCGCTCCGCGCACTCAGCGACGTCCCGGTTGATCACCTCACGTCGGTCTACGTCTCCCCTGCCGCCCCCCTCGGCGCCCCGCGCGTCTTCGCGACGCTCGAGCGGATCGTCGCCCGACTCCGCGCGCCGGGCGGATGTCCCTGGGATCGGGTGCAGAGCGCGCGATCCCTCCGGGGTGCGCTCCTCGACGAGGCCTACGAGGTGGTCGACGCGATCGACGCGGACGATGAGGAGAACCTGGCCGAAGAACTCGGTGACCTGCTGCTCCTGATCGTCATGCAGGCCCAGATCGCCGCGGAGCGCGGCGACTTCTCGTTTGCGGATGTCGTCCAGTCGATCTCCACCAAGCTGATCCGCCGTCACCCCCACGTCTTCGGCGACCAGGCGGCGGCCACCCCTGACGAGGTCGTCCAGACATGGGACCGGGTGAAGGCGGAGGAGCGCCGCCGCGGCGGCGCTCCTCCGAGGTCCGACGACCCGATCGAGCGGCTGCCCCGATCGATGCCCGCGCTCGAACGGACGGCACGCATCGTTCGAAAGCAGACGCGTCCAACCGAGCCCCGTGGCGAATCTCCCGGCGACCGCCTCCTCGACGAGGTGGAGGCAATCGTGGCTCGGGGCCTCGACCCGGAATCGACCTTGCTTGCCGCGCTTCGCAGGCGGTATGGGTCCGCGCCCACCGCGGCTCCGTCCGCTCCCGCCGAGATCCGACCTGCCCCTTGATCCGGCCGCAGACCAGTGGAGAACAACCGACCGTGACCGCAACCTCCGACCGCTCCCATCCGAATCCCGTCGCCTCCCGGCACGAACACGGCAGGTTGACGTGCGGCTCGCTGCGCGTCGACGACGCTGGCCGGTCAGTGACACTCCGCGGGTGGGTGAACCGACGTCGGGACCTCGGGGGCCTGATCTTCGTCGACCTGCGCGACCGGTACGGGATCACCCAGGTGGTCTTCAACCCACAGGTCGTCCCGGCGGCCCACGAGGTGGCGAGCCGCGTCCGCGGCGAGTTCGTGCTCGAGATCACGGGGACGGTACGGCCACGGCCTGAGGGAACCGCGAACCCGAACCTCGCGACGGGCGAGATCGAGGTCGAGGCGTCGGCGGTCGCCGTCCTGAACGAGGCCAAGACCCCGCCGTTCTACATCAACGAAGAGGTGGAGGTCGACGAGGCACTGCGCCTCCAGTATCGCTACCTTGACCTGCGCCGACCGGGCATGCAGTCGAACGTGCTCCTACGACACCGCCTTGTCAAGCGCATGCGTGACTACCTCGATGCGCGCGGATTCTGCGAGGTCGAGACGCCCTGCCTGATCAAGAGCACCCCCGAGGGGGCGCGGGATTTCCTCGTCCCGAGCAGCGCCCATCCGGGCACGTTCTACGCACTCCCCCAGTCGCCCCAGCAGATGAAGCAGCTCCTCATGGTCGCCGGGCTGGACCGGTACTTCCAGATCGCCCGCTGCTTCCGGGACGAGGCCCAGCGGGCCGACCGCCAGCCGGAGTTCACCCAGCTCGACCTTGAGATGTCGTTCGTCGGCCAGGACGACGTGATGGCGCTGATGGAAGCGCTCTACGTCGAGCTCGTGAAGGAGCACGGGGGCAAACGCATCCAGGAGGTGCCGTTCCCTCGCCTCACCTACGCCGATGCCATGGCCCGCTTCGGCAGCGACCGGCCGGACCTCCGCTTCGGCCTGGAGATCCAGGATGTCGGTCCGGCCCTCGCCGGGACAGGCTTCAAGGCGTTCGCGACCGTGCTCGAAGCCGGTGGCCAGGTGAAGGCGATCGTCGCCACCGGCTGCGGATCGTACAGTCGCCGGGAGATCGACGGCCTGACCGAGATCGCCAAGCGTGCCGGCGCCAAGGGCCTGGCGACGATCGCCGTCGAATCGAACGGCGTCCGCTCGCCCATCGCCAAGTTCCTCCGCGAGCAGGAGCAGCAGGCCCTCACGAGCGACATCGGTGCGTCGCCAGGCGACCTCGTGCTGCTGGTCGCGGACGAGGCGGCGACCGTCGCCAAGGTGCTCTCCGCACTCCGCACCGAACTCGGGACGGCCCTCGGGCTGGGCGACCCGAGTGTGCTGGCGTTCTGCTGGGTCACCGAGTTCCCACTCCTGGAGTGGGACGAAGACGGGAGTCGCTGGGACGCGACCCACAACCCGTTCTCGGGCTACCTGCCCGAGGACGAGCCGCTCCTCGACACCGACCCGGGTTCGGTACGCGCGCTCCAGTACGACCTGGTGGCCAATGGCGCCGAGCTCGGCGGGGGCAGCGTTCGGCTCCACCGGCGCGCCGAGCAGGAGCGGATCTTCGCCCTGATGGGCTACGACCGGTCGGCCATGGCCGACCGCTTCGGTGCGCTCCTCGATGCGCTGGAGTACGGTGCCCCCCCGCACGGGGGGATCGCCATGGGCGTGGATCGCCTCGTCGCGCTGCTGACCGACGCGCCGAGCATCCGCGACGTGATCGCCTTTCCCAAGAGCCAGCGCGGGATCGACATGATGTTCGACGCGCCGTCCGCGGTGGACCAGACCCAGCTCGAGGAGTTGGGCCTCAGCGTGGCGGTCCCGTCGTCCAACTCGACCAACCCGTGATCCGGGCCGTCCACCCCGGATAGACGCGGCTTGACGCCAAGCGGAGTCCGACACCGCTCCCGGCCGATCAGTGGTGGCATTGGCGGCGCGGGCGGCAGGACCGGCCCAGGCAAGACCCAAGACCAGGGCCGAGGGACGAAGTCGCCTGCCATTCCGTGGGGCGATGCACCGGCGACCTGTCCGATTCGCCATCGGCCGGAGCCGCCAAGTACTTGGTCACCACCTCGCTCGACGCTCTGCGGCGCACGTCCGATGATGACGATCGGTCCGGTGCATTATCCCGCCGCGATCACGCCTCTGGTCCGCCAACGTCACCCGCCCTAGGTCACGCCTCAGAGAAGCTAGCCTCTGCCAGAGCCTGACGCGCTTCCGCGGCCTCGTCCCAGGGACGCTTCTCGCGGCCCCAGATGATGCTCGTCTCGTGGCCCTTCCCCGCCAGGAGTACGCAATCACCGGCGCGCGCCCAACCGATCGCGAGCTGGATCGCCTCCCGCCGATCGACCACGGCGAACACGTTCTCACCCGCGATGGCTCCTGCCTCGACGGCGCCGGCAACGATCTGGGCGACGATCTTCTCGGGGTCCTCGTTGCGCGGGTCCTCGCTGGTCGCGATCGTCACGTCGGCGAGGCGGGCTCCGACAGCCCCCTGGAGCGCCCGCTTGGCGACGTCCCGCTCCCCCGCGCTGCCGAAGACGGCGATCACCCGTCCGCCTGGGTGGAGGTCGCGGAGCAGCGAGATCACCTTCGCCAGGGACTCTGGCGTGTGCGCGTAGTCGACCACCACCGAGAACGGCTGCCCGGCGTCGACCCGTGCCAGGCGGCCGGGGATGTCGGGCGCGGCTTCCAGACCTCGCTTCACCTCCGTCAGGGTCAGCCCCGAGGCCAGACCGACGGACGCCGCGCAGAGCGCGTTCTCGACGTTGAACGATCCGATCAGCGGGAACCGGACTGCCTCGGTCATTCCCCCATGGCTCAGATCGAACCGCGTCCCCTTCGGTCCCGGTTGGACCGATGTCGCCAGAACGTCGGCCGCGGCACCGTGCGCGCTGAACATGAGCAGCGTCGCGCCGGCCGCGAACGGGAGCATCGCCCGCGCGCCGGGGTCGTCGGCGTTCACCACCGCGGTACCGCCGGTACTACCTACCCGCTCGAAGAGGATCCCCTTCGCCCGGCGGTACGCCTCGAGCGTCCCGTGGTGCTCCAGGTGCTCGTGAGTCACATTGGTCACCGCGCCGATCCGGAACCGCACCTCGTCGAGGCGATGCAGGTCGAGGCCGTGGGAGGTCGCCTCGACGATCGCCCAGTCGACCCGGTCGTCGGCCATCGCGCGGAGGTACCGCTGCACGTCCACCGACTCGGGTGTCGTCTGCCGGCTCGCGTGACGGTCGACCCAGTCGCCGATCCTGACCGCGACCGTGCCGATCATCCCGGTGCGTCGCCCGGCCCGGCGCAGGATCGCATCGACGAGAAAGCTGGTGGTCGTCTTCCCATCGGTGCCGGTGATCCCGATGACGGGCATCTGGTCCGACGGCCGCCCGAAGAAGGCCGCAGCGATCGGCGCGAGGGCAGCTCGCGAGGAGGGAACGACGACCTGAGGGACGGCCCAGTTGCCCCCTTCTTCCACCAGCACCGCGGACGCTCCACGGTCGACCGCGTCGGCAACGAAGGCGTGACCGTCGTAGTCGGCCCCCCTGAGGGCGGCGAAGAGGTCGCCTGGCCGGACCGCTCGGGAGTCGAAGGTTATCCCGAGGACCTCGACCTCCCGATCACCCACCACCCGGGTCCTCGGTGCCGCGTCCGCCAGGGCGCCGACCCCGATGGGAGGGCGCCGGACGTCAACCACCGAGACTCGCCAGGCGGTGGGCCGCCACCGCGAGCAGCCGGAGGTACCGACGCTCCATCGGCACCGGGAAGGTCACGATCTCGCCGCCGAAGCGGACCTTAAAGTTGTACAGTCCGCGCTGGTCCTCGCCGTGACTGCGCGGCGCACCGACGGCCTCCGGATCGGGCGAGCCGGGGTCCTGTTCGGGGATGCCCCAGAGGTCGTAGCTGCCGGCACCACGGCCGCGCGCCCACCGCATCGCCTCGTACTGGAGCAGGAACGCCGCTCCATCGGCGCGTGTCGTCGTCGACGACGCGCCGTACATGTACATGGCGTGCCCGCCGAACCGCGCCGCCATCGCGCCCGCCGCGACGTGTCCGTCCACCGTCGCGAAGAGCAGGACCGCGTCCTCCCCCAGCAGCCGAAGGAAATCGGCGTAGTAGGCGGGAGCATGGATGCCGAACTCGTTTCGCCCCGCGGTCTCTGCCAGGAGTCCGTAGAACGTCGAGAGGGCGTCGTCGGTGGCGGGAACGCGGTCGACCACCACTCCTCGCCGCGTCGCGAGCCGGATGTTGTACCGGTTCTTCTGGTGCATCTGGGCGATGATCGCTTCGTCGTCGAGAAGGGGCACCTTCACGGTCCGTCGCGGCTGGATGGAGGTCTGGCAGCGGACGAACCCAACGCCCCGGTACGTACCGGCCAGCCCGAGCGGTGCGTCCGGCTCCACGATCAGCGTCACCGCGCGGTGCCGACGGCAGACCGCGTCCACCTCGGCCACCAGGGCCGGGAAGACGGACGTGGCGTCGCCACGGACGACGGGCCCACGAGGGACATACGCGACGCTCACCGGGCCACGATGGCGGAACAGCACCTGCGCGCAGCCCCAGCCGGCCGCCGTGGCGACATGGACCCGGGCGACCTGCCAGCCGTGGCGGCGCTTGAGTTCCCCCCACGCCCACGACTGGAGGAGATGGCCGCCGCCGGCGAGGACCAGGCGGTCCCAGGACACCTGGTCCCGCGTCGCTTTCGCCGTGTCGCCCGCGGTCGCGACCCCCGATGAACCATCCGGCGTCGCGCCCTCCAGCGCCGAGCGTTCGCGCGCGATTCCCACTACGGGTTCACCCGCAGCGGATCTCCCAGGGCGACCGCCTCCTCGAGCGCGGCGGCGACGGCTTCGGTCTCCGCCCCATCGGCTCGGTCGGCAAGGGCGCGGAGTACCCGCACTGCGGACCGGCCCCCGATGTGACCGAGGGCCGCGATGGCGGCGACCCTGACCTCCGCGTCTTCGTCTTCCACGAGGTCCGCGAGGTCGGTAACGGCCGCCTCGTCGCCGAGCTCGCCGGCGGAGCGGGCGGCCTCGTAGCGCAGCTCGGCGTCGTCGCTTCGCAGCTCGGCGAGGATCGTCGAGGACCAGCGCGGATCGAGCGTGCGTCCCATCGCGAAGACCGACCCCGCCCGCAGCCCCGGGTCGTCCCCGTCGTACGCCTCTTCGATCAGGTCGGCGATCTCGCTGTCCTCGGCGCCGAACACCGCGACCGCCTCGAGCGCCCGCCGTCGCAGGAGGGACGGCTCGGCTTCGTCGGCCGCCACGTCGAGCAGGACGTCGCGCAGCCGGTCGGCGTCCATGCCCACGTCGTCGCCGCCCGCGGCGAGCACGGCGAAGCGCCCCATCCCCTGCGCGGCCTCCGCTCGGACGTCCTGCGACGGGTCCGCTCGCAGCAGCCGGAGCAAGATCGGCGGGAGGTCGCGGCCCTCATCCTCCCAGAGCCCGGCGACGGCGAGCTGCCGCACGACGGCCGAGGGGTCGTCGAGGGCGACCCGCAGCGAGCGACCGAAGTTGAGCTCGACGCGGTCCTCCGCCAGTTCGTTCATCCACCGCGCCACGGCGACCCTCGTCTCCTCGGGGAGACTCGGCCAGGCAGCCGCGAGGCGATCGGTCGCGGCGCGGTCGGTGTCCGTCAGATAGGCGACCTCAAGGGCGCGGACCTCGCCGTCGGCGAATGCGGAGAGCGCGTCCTCGACGCGCTCCACCGGGGTGCGCTGGTCGACCTCGGCGGGTGGCGTGCCGTCGTCACCGCTGCCCAGGTCGAAGACGTCAATGACCGGATCGTCGATGTGCTCCACCGCTATGACGGGCTCCCCGGCACGTAGGTGTACGCATCCTCACGATCCGGATCCTTCGCGAAGGCACCCGTCTCGTCGTTGTCGAGGATGGCGCGAAGGACGGCCTCCGAGAAGGGCCGCTCGATGTTCACGGCGGCGAAGAGGTCCTGGAACGGCGCAAGGTAACCCGGCCCGTCAGATTGGTCCCCGATCCGCTCGAAAGTCGCCGCCACGACCGATTCCGGTCGGCGGCGCAGCTTCTCGTCGAGCGGCCGCTCGGAGCCGAGGCGCGGGAACCGCTCCTCGCTGATCAGCATCTCGTCCGCTACCCCACAGGCGTAGGTCGTCGGCCGGAAGACGTATCGCAGCGCGCGACGCTCATCCAACTCCAGCAGGCGGGCGCTCTGGTTGCCGACCGGCAAGTACTCCGCCCGGTAGTGGCCGTCGTTCTCGGTCGCCGTGATGCTCAGCAGTGCCCCGGGCACCAGGTTCTCGGCATAGAAGTCGTCGAGCCCGAGCACGTAGCCGCCCCGGTTCGGGGTCGGGTAGCGCAGTTCGACCAGATAGGTGGTGTACGACTGCGGTGTCTCAAAGGTGAGCACCACCGACCGCTGGTCCGGCAGCAACGGCGCCGGTAGGAGCGCCTGCAGCTCCGCGTCGTACGGGAGAAGGCCGTGGTAGTACTCGAAGAACGTCAGGACGTGGTCGACCGCCTTGCTCGAACGTGGCGCCGCGGCGGACGCCGCCTCCTCGAGCAGGAACCGGTAGTCCGTGCCGAGCTCGTTGGGCTTGCGCCGCGTGGTGCCGATCTGCGGCAGGCTGCTCGTGCTCCAGAAGCGCTGGTCATTGGTGCCGACGAAGTCGAAGTCCCGGTGCTCGCGGGAGAGGCGGAAGTTGACCGCGAACCGCAGAAGGTCGAAGTCGGGCGTGCCCGGCCGGCCGCCGAGGACGTCCTGAGCGAGGACCTCGTCGGTGAGCGGCTGCTCCTGCTCCTGGATGTAGTCCTTCATCCGCCGCAGGTCGCCGCGGCTGAACCGGGGGACGCGGTCCTCGGCCATCCACTGGTTGCCGAAGTGCGCGACGCGGGCGTCGGCCCGCAGGCGCTCGCCCACCGCCGCCGCGATCGCGGCGTCGTCGAAGGCCGAGACGTCGGTCGTGGGGAGCACGAGGGCGGGTCGGACCGGAGTCGGGCGCGGCGCGGGAACCGCCGGCGCGGGGACCGGGGCCGGCGCGGGCACCACGGGAGCGACCACGGCCGGCTCTTCGTCGGCCACGATGACGTCCGCCTCGAGGTCGTCCTCGACGGGCACGACCTCGACCGGCGGCAGCTCCTCGACCGGCCGCGGAGCGACCGGCGCCGCGACGGCCGGCACCTCCGGCTCCTCGACCAGCACCGCCGGGGCAGCGGGGACGTCCTCCTCGATCGGGGCGGGCGCCTCCTCGACCACGATCTCCGGCTGGGGCGCCGGGACGGTGCCGAGCCGCGGTGCGGCGAAGTCCGGCGTCGGCGGGGTGGTGCCAGCAGCGGCGTGGCGGGCCGCCTGCTCCTCGGCGGCGGCGGCGGCGGCGGCGAGCTGGGCGGCGACCCGGGCCGCCGCGTCCTCCGCCGCGGTTCGAGCGGCCTCGGCCGCCTCCTCGGCGGCGGCGCGCTCCTCCTCCTCGTCGGGTGGCAGGTCGCCGAGCGAGGCCGCCAGAGTCGCCCAGGACGGGTCGACGCGCGGGCGCTCCCGGATCGGCTCCACCGGCGCGGCCGGCTTGGGTCGAGGGCTGGTGAACCGGCTCTGGAAGTCGTGCTCTCGCTGAGGCGAGCGTGCCACCGGCGCGTGCCCCGACCGCGTCGTGACGATGAGCTGTTGGCCGTCGACCTGCTCCAGGGCGAAGACCTCCGCGTTGGCCCCGATCATGGCGACCACGTCGGCTTCCGAGGTCTGGTCTCCCGTGGCCCCGAGTACCTCAACCAGGGAGGCGACCGACACCCGGATCGCGGC
This sequence comes from uncultured Thermomicrobiales bacterium, assembly GCA_902806335.1. Classification (GTDB taxonomy): domain Bacteria; phylum Chloroflexota; class Chloroflexia; order Thermomicrobiales; family UBA6265; genus CADCWG01. Next base: position 90,497 of record CADCWG010000086.1, read on the forward strand.
GTCGCTGGCCATGAACCGGCCCCGCCCGCGCAGGAGATCGGCCGCGCGTGCCGCGAGGCGTCGCTGCGGCTCGGTCCCGGAAAATTCGATCGGCGTGGGGCCGGCTTCGGTCACCATCGCGGTGGAGTACTCCCTCTGGTCGTGTCGCGAGCGGGACGGGGGCCGGGACCGGCCAGGGAAGAGCGATCGAGGCGGTGCGACGCGTCTCGCGCCCGCCACCGACGGTGTTGCCGACGGTCCCGTCTAGTGCCTGGAGACCGGCTGGCCCGCGCCACCCGATGGAGAGGCTACGAACGGCTCGGAGGGTTTCGAAGAGCGTCGACGAGTGCCTGGGTGGTCAACGGCTGCGACGAGTTGCGGAGAAGGGAGAGGAGGTAGGCGATGTCCTCGTCGCTGAGCTTGATCGGCACCGACATCGGGTTCGAACTCCTCGAGCGGGTCAGGGTGGGCAGGATGCCCGGGCACACCCTGATTCCAGCACTGTCTCAACCGACGAAGTGTACCGGCCCTTCCCAATAGACGCCAACGAGCCCCTCGCCACCGCTCCTCCGAGGGGTCGCGCTGCGGGGACGCGCGGCTCTTCTTGCCGCTTCGCGAGACGGTTTGGTATCCTCCGCTTCGGCGCGCGAGCGTTCGGTCCGGCATAGCTCAACGGTAGAGCGTCCGACTGTTAATCGGATGGTTCTAGGTTCGAATCCTAGTGCCGGAGCCAGGGACTGGGGGAGCCGGTAAGCCGGCTCCCCCTTCTTGTGCGCCGCACCGGGACGGTTTCGAAAGTCGAGTCACCCGTCGCTCCGCTCGGCGCGCGCCGAGCAAACGGCCGATCGGCACGTGCCGGCCCCACTTCAGACGTGACGTCCTCCACCCACGAAGGAGCACACCATGGCTGCGGCCTCCGAGCTGTTCACGCACTTCATCGGCGGGCGTTGGGTCGAAGGGTCCGGGGGGCGGACGTTCGAGCGGCGCAACCCGGCGACCGGCGCGCTCGTCGGCACCTTCGCGCAGGGCGGGCCGGCCGAGGTCGACGCCGCGGTCGCCGCCGCAAAGTCCTCCTTCGACAGCTGGCGGCGCTACCCGGCGCCGCGGCGCGGCGAGCTGCTCTTCCGGGCCGGACAGCTTCTCCTCGACCGGAAGGAGCAGCTCGCCCGTGAGATGACCGAGGAGATGGGCAAGGTCCTCAGCGAGGCGCGGGGGGACGTCCAGGAGGCCATCGACATGGCCTTCTACATGGCGGGCGAGGGCCGTCGGATGTCGGGCCAGACCGTCCCGTCCGAGATGCGGGACAAGTTCCAGATGTCGGTGCGGAAGCCGCTCGGCGTCTGCGGCGTGGTCACGCCCTGGAACTTCCCGATGGCGATCCCGTCTTGGAAGATCTTTCCGGCGCTGATCGCCGGCAACACGGTCGTCTTCAAGCCGGCGTCGGCCACCCCGAGGATGGCGATCCGCTTCGTCGAGGCGCTCGAAGAGGCGGGCGTGCCGGCCGGGGTCGTCAACCTCGTGCTCGGCACGGGGGCCGAGGTCGGTGACGCGATCGTGGCCCACCCCGATGTGCCGCTCGTCACCTTCACCGGCTCGACCGCGACGGGGACAGACGTCGCGGTCCGGGGTGCGGAGCTCAACAAGCGGGTCTCCCTGGAGATGGGCGGCAAGAACGCCGTGATCGTCATGGACGACGCCGACCTCGCGCTCGCCACCGACGGCATCCTCTGGAGCGCCTTCGGCACGGCCGGCCAGCGCTGCACCGCCGCGAGCCGGGTTGTCGTCCACCGTGCCGTGCAGCGCGAGCTGGTCGAGCGGCTCGTCGCCCGCGTCGGCGGGATGCGGCTCGGCGACGGATTGGATGAGACGGTGGATGTCGGCCCGCTCGTCTCCGCCCGCCAGCTCGAGACGGTCGCCGAATACGTGTCCGTGGGCAAGCGGGAGGGCGCGCGCCTGGCAGCCGGCGGCGAGGTCGTGCGCGAGGGGGCACTCGCCCAGGGCCACTTCCACCAGCCCACCGTCTTCGACGACGCCCGACCGGGGATGCGGATCGCCCAGGAAGAGATCTTCGGCCCGGTCACGGCCCTGATTCCCGTCGACTCGCTCGGCGAGGCGATCGACGTGGTCAACGGCGTCCCCTACGGGCTGTCGGCGTCCATCTTCACGGCGGACGTCAACCGGGCGTTCCGGGCGATGCAGGACATCTTCACCGGCATCCTGTACGTGAACGCCGGGACGACGGGCGCCGAGATCCACCTGCCGTTCGGGGGCACCAAGGCGACCGGGAACGGCCACCGGGAGGCGGGAACGGCGGCGCTGGACTTCTTCACGGAGTGGCAGAGCATCTACGTCGACTACAGCGGGAAGCTCCAGCGGGCGCAGATCGACCCGGTCGAGGGGACCGGCACGATCTAGTCCGGCTCACCCACGTGAGCGGCCGTTATTCGCGGCACGGCGCCGAGGGACCGACTGAGGTCCCTTGGCGTCTTCTCTCCGCGCCCCTCACCGCCTACCAGGGGGTACGAGTCACCGTTCGCCATCGGCGATGCGTGCCGAATACCGGCCACAGCCGGATTGAACCCGCGTCGTACCTGAGCCCGAAGCTTGATCCGGGTGGACCCGGGCGCCGGCGCACCGACCGAAAGCATCACTCAGGGTAGCCGCCCGAGAGCGGGTCCCGCCGCCGCGAGCCAGGATCCGCGGCGGCGACCCTGACTCCCCGCGTAGCAACGTCCAGTGCCGTCGAGGAGCAGACGGCCCGCTCGCACCTCGCCGCTTCGTTGGCCGAGGACGTCCGTCCGCGCCGATCTAGATCACGTAGTCGACGGCGCCGGAGTGGGTACGGGACCGGTCGAGGAGCGAGGCGAGCGTGATGTCGCTCAGGTAAGCGACCGAGCGCTCGTGGAGCTCACTCCAGGTCTCCCGGACCACCGCCGAGGCTGCGGACCCATCGGTGGACGGAATGGCGTCGCGGGCTTCCCCGCCGTCGAGCGCCGTCACCACGTCCCAGACGCTGATCTCTGACGGGGCACGGGCGAGCTGGTGGCCGCCCGCCGGGCCGCGCGTGCTCCGTACCAGCCCGGCCCTGTTCAGCGCACCCAGGAGTTGGTGGAGGTAAGGCTCGGGGATCCCCTGCCGGCTTGCGATCTCCCGGCTCTGGGTGGGGCCACGACCGACCCGCTCGGCCAGGTCAAACAGCGCCCGGACGCCGTAGTCCGCCCGCCTGGAGACGCGCATCGAGTCCCTCGTTCTGACTGCCCGACCGGTAGCCGGCGAGGTCGAGCGCGACCTGCCGGTAGCCGGCGCCGGTGACGGCGGCGACGACCTCCTCGCGGCGGTCGATGGCGGTGGACATCTGGTCCGGCGGTAGCTCAATCCGGGCCAGCGTGTCGTGATGCCGGACGCGAAAACCGCGGAAGCCGAGCCGCCGCAGCCCCGTCTCGGCCTTCGCGACCTTCGCCAGCTTCTCGACCGTGATCGGATCGCCGTAGGCAAACCGCGACGAGAGGCACGCGACAGCGGGCTTATCCCAGGTGCGCAGGCCGAGCTGGGCGGAGAGCGCGCGGATCTCGGCCTTGGTCAGCCCGACCTCTTGAAGGGGAGAGCGGACACCGAGCTGGCGCGCGGCGCGGGCCCCCGGCCGGAAGTCGTCGAGGTCGTCCTGGTTGGCGCCGTCGACGACAACCGCGATCCCGCGCTCCCGGGCGGTCGCGATCAGCTTGCCGTAGAGCTCGCTCTTGCAGAAGAAGCAGCGCTGGTGGCTGTTGTCGGCGTACCGTGGGTCGGTGAGCTCCATCGTGCCGACCATCAGGTGCTCGGCGCCGAGCTCGGCGGCGATCGCCGTGGCGTCGGCCATCTCCTCCTCGGCGTAGGTCTGGGACAGACCGGTCGCCGCGACCGCGTTCCTGCCAAGGGCGTCGACCGCCGCCTTGAGCAGCAAAGTGCTATCGACGCCGGCCGAGAACGCGACGAGCACCGATCCCATCGCCTCCAATGACGCGACCAGGGATGTCCACTTGGCCTCAGACTCCGGGCCGACCGCGGTCGGGGACGGAGCGGCGGCCTCAGCCGGAGTCCCCCACTGCGGTGACGCGGCAAGCTGCTCGTGCGGCACGAGAGGGATCGTCACGGTGACCTCGAGCGACGGGCGGCGGGAGCCGTCGTGTCCGGCTCGTCCTGTTCCCCAGTGTACCCAAAGCCGTCCGACCGGGGTGTGGGCCGAGCTGATGGCGTCCCTGCCAGACCGTCCGTTGAGGTTCTGAGCCCGTCCAATGACGGCCGCCCTTCAGCCGTCAAGAACGCCTCGTACTCCGGCAGAATCTTGGACACGGCGGTCTCCTGGCATCGGTGTGCGTAATTGCGGCCAGGTTCGCCTTGACACCGTCAAAACT